>JAVEDG010000049.1 GCA_030841245.1 Actinomycetota bacterium | reverse complement strand
ACTCGTCCACCCAGACCTCGACCAGCGTCCGCGCCGCCGTCGCAGCGAAGCTCGCCCTGCCGCTGTCCAAGGTCGAGTGCATCGCGCCGATGATCGGCGGCGGGTTCGGCGTCAAGATCGTGCACCCGTGGCCGGAGGAGGTGCTCGTGCCGTGGGCGGCCCGGCGCCTCGGGCAGGAGGTCAAGTGGGTCGAGGACCGCAGGGAGCACTTCGTGTCGTCGGCGCACGAGCGCGGTCAGGTGCAGCAGGTGACCGTCGGCTTCGACGACGACGGCATGCTGCTCGCGCTCGACGTGCGGTTCTGGCACGACAACGGGGCCTACACGCCGTACGGCGTGATCGTCCCGATCATCACGTCCACGCAGCTGCTCGGGCCATACAAGCCGCAGAGCTTCCGCTGCGAGTGGTGGTCGCTCTACACCAACACCGTCATCGTCACGCCCTACCGTGGCGCCGGTCGCCCGCAGGGTGCCTTCCTCATGGAACGCACCATGGACGCGATCGCCCACGAGCTCGGCCTGGACCGGGCCGAGGTGCGGCGGCGCAACTTCATCACTCCCGACGAGATGCCCTACGACCACCACCTCACGTTCCAGGACGGCCGCCCGCTGGTCTACGACTCGGGTGACTTCCCGGCCTCCCTGCAGAAGCTGCAGGAGCTCGTGGGCTGGGACGAAGTGCTCGCCGATGCGGCCGCGGCGCGGGCGGCGGGCCGCCACGTCGGCGTCGGGCTCGCGTGCTACGTCGAGGGCACCGGGGTGGGGCCGTACGAAGGTGCGCATGTCGTCGTCGAGACGTCGGGCAAGGTCAAGGTGGCGACCGGCCTGACGACCCAGGGCCAGGGACACTTCACCTCGTTCGCCCAGGTCGCCGCGGACGAGCTCGGGGTGCGCCTCGAGGACGTGGAGATCGTGACCGGGGACACCCGCCGGTTCGGCTACGCGGTCGGGACGTTCGCCTCACGGGCCGCCGTCATGAGCGGCAATGCCATCGCGCTGGCCGCGCGCAAGGTGCGGGCCAAGGCACTGCGCATCGCCGGCGACGCACTGGAGGCCGACCCGGGAGACCTGGAGATCATCGACGGGGTGGTGCGCGTGAAGGGCTCGCCGTCATCGAGCATCCCGCTGGCGACCGTCGCCGTCCTGTCCAACCCGCTGCGCTACGCCTTCGACGAGGCGTCGAAGGCCGCCACCCAGTTCGCCGTCGGGGACGCGACGAAACCACCGGTGCCCGACGACGAGGCGCCCGGTCTCGAGGGCACGGACTTCTACTCGCCGATGCAGTCGACGTTCGCCAACGGCATGCACGTCGCGATCGTCGAGACCGACCCGGAGACCGCCGAGATCAGGATCCTGCGCTACTGCGTCGTCCACGACTGCGGTCCGTTGATCAACCCCATGATCGTCGAGGGCCAGGTCCACGGCGGCGTGGCGCAGGGTGTCGCGGGCGCGCTCTACGAGCGGATGGCCTACGACGAGGACGGCCAGCTGCTCAACGCGTCCTTCATGGACTTCCTCATGCCTTACGCGTCGGAGATCCCGCACATCGAGATAGACCATCTGGAGACCCGATCGCCGCTCAACCCGCTCGGCATCAAGGGCGCGGGTGAGGCGGGCGTGATCCCCTCGTCGGCGGTCTTCGCCGCCGCCATCGAGGACGCCGAAGGTTTCCCCATCACCCGGATGCCGATCTCACCGAGCGATCTGTTCGACCTTCGGCGCCGCCACGCTGCGGGCGAGCTGGCGAGCATCCGCCGGCTCCGGCCCGAAACCGCACCCGACCCGACCTCCGAGGAGACCGCATGAAGGTCAGCGGCACCGCCAGCCTGCACGCCCCGAGGGACCGGGTCTGGGCGGCGTTGAACGATCCGAGCGTGCTGGTGCGCACCATCCCCGGCTGCCAGCAGCTCGAGGAGGTCGGCCCGGACAGCTACCGCATGACGATCACGGCCGGCGTCGCGTCGATCAAAGGCACCTACCTGGGCGAAGTGGCGCTGACCGACCAGGAGCAGCCCGGCGCGTTCACCCTTCGCGCCTCGGGGGCCGGCGGTCCCGGGACGGTGAGCGCCGACGTCCGGGTCACCCTCGAGGAGACGGGCGACGGCGGCACCGACCTGTCCTACGACGCCGACGCGGTCGTCGGAGGGATGATCGGCGGGGTCGGTCAGCGGGTGCTCACCGGCGTGGCCAAGAAGACCGCAGGCGAGTTCTTCTCGGCGGTCGACGACGTGCTCACCGGCAAGGCGGCCAGCGTGCCGTCGCCCCGGGAGGAGCCGACGGACGTCTCTCCCGGGCCGCCGGTCCCGGGCGTCTACACCGCGCCGACTCCTGCGACCGGCAGCACCGCGCTGCTCCAGTCCGACTTCGTCAAGGGCGCCGTCTTCGGCGCCGCGGTCGCCCTGCTCGGCGTCCTCGTCGGTGCCCGGGTCGTGGGGCCACGTCGCTGACGCACCGCCGCGGCTCAGTGGCGCGACGGCGGGTGCGTCACCAGGCGCTGGACAAGCCCGGACCGGCAAGGGTGACCGAGCGGGCGGCGGCCGCATTGGCGCGGGAGGCGGCAGCGATCGGGTCCGCGCCTGCGGCCAGCCCGGCGGCGAACGTCCCCGCGTGCACGTCGCCGGCGCCGTTGGTATCCACCACCTGCCCCACAGCAACGGTCGCCACAGGCACCGGCGTCGCACCGCGAGCCAGCACGACGCACCCGTCCTGACCGCTGCGGACGACCACGCCGACCAGGCCCGGCGTCGAGTCGAGCAACGACCGGGCGGCCGTGTCGGCCTCGTCGTATCCGGTCCACAGCGCGGCCTCACGGTTGTTCAGGCTCACCCAGGTGGAGTGCCCTGCCACGGTCCGGAGCAGGTATGCGTCCAGCTCCGCGACCAGGGGCCCCGGGTCGAACAGCACCAGCGTGTCCGCGGGCAGGGCGACGACTGCCTCGGCGACCACGCTCCCGTGCGGATAGGCGAGGTCGTAGCCGGACACGTAGACCAGGTCGTCCGCGCGCGCTCGGTAACCCGAGAGGGCGACCGGGGTGAGATGCCCTTCCGCGCCCACGGTGGTGACGAACGTGCGCTCGCCGCCGGGCTCGACCAGGACGACGCAGAACCCGCTGTCCTCGTCGGGGCTCGGTGCGAGCAGCACGTCGACACCGCGAGCGGCCATCGCGGCACGCACCTGGTCGCCGAACGGCCCGCTGCCGTGCCCACCGGCGTACGCCGCTGGCAACCCGGCGGCGGAAGACGCCGCCAGTGCGTTGAGCCCGCCCCCGACCGAGGCAGCGTACGACGACGCCAGCACGTCCCCGCCCGCCTCCGGCAGTCCCGGCACGGTCAGCACCAGGTCCACCAGCGCACTGCACAAGCCGACGAGCCGGGGACCGCTCACGTCCGACTCCTCAGTGCGAGCAACGCCGACGCCAACGTCTCGAACCGCAGCGCGTTCACCCGACGGACCGTGTCGACCGGCGCGGGCGGCAGCGCCGACAGTCCGGTGCACGCCCCGACCATGGCGCCGGCCATCGCGGCGATGGTGTCGCTGTCGCCGCCGAGCCGGGCCGCGAGCAAGGTCGCGCGCCACGGGTCGTGCGGTGCCGCCGCCGCCACCGCGAACGCCGCCGGCACCGACTCCTGCGTGGCCACGCTCGTGCCCACCAGCCCGTCCACCAGGTCGAGCAGCTCGTCGTCGGTGGCGCCGCGCGTCAGGTCCAGAGCCCAGCCGATCCGGCGGCGCACGTCCGCGCCCGCGACATGGTGGCCGAGCCGCCCGCCCCACTCGGCGGCCAGCAGGCCGGCGGGCATTGCCTCGGTGTACGTCGCGCCATCGATGCCGGCGCTCACCACTGCGGCCACGGCGCACGCTCCTGCGTTGGCCACTGTGGTGTCGTGGGTGAGCCGGTCCAGGTCGCCCACCGATGCGCAGAGCCGGTCCAGATCGGTCGCCGGCATCGCCACCCCGAGCGGAGTGACCCGCATCGCGGCACCGTTCGTGTCACCCCACCGACCGGTCGTCCCGGCCGACGCACCCTCGGCGACCAGCCGGAGAGCCCGCAGCGTCGAGGGACCCAGCAGGTCGCCGGACCCGGCTGCCACTATTCGCTCCTGCCAGGCCAGCAGTCGCGCGGCGAAGGCGTCCGGATCGACCCGGCCGCCGCCCTCGACCAGCAGCTCGGCGACGATGACGGCCTGGTCCGTGTCGTCGGTGACGTGTCCCGCCGGCAGCCCGGCGCTGACCTCGTTCTCCGGCGGCCCGGCGCGGAAGCCGTCGAGCGCACCGAAGAGCTCGACGACGCGCCGGCGGGACAGGGTTTGTGTGGGCATGCCCAGGGCGTCGCCCGCTGCCAGGCCGTAGAGCGCTCCCAGGGCTCGGTCGAGTGACTCAGTCATCGCGTCCGCGACGGTAGCCTCGGGACCGCCACTCGGCCAACCGCCACACAGCCAACGGAGCTGCCATGAAGGCCTTCACCGCGGCAGCGGTCCAGATCGCGCCGTGGCCCGGTCCGCTGACCGCCGAGTCGGTCAAGGGCAACGTCGCCAAGGCGAGCGAGTGGGTCGAGCGATGTGTCCACGCGACAGGCGCCGAGCTCGTCGTCCTCCCGGAGTCGGTCACCACCGGCTTCACCCCTGGAGTCGGGCCTGAGCAGCTCTGGGAGCTGGTGTCCGAGGTGCCCGGCCCGGTGGTGGAGCCCCTGCAGGAGACCGCTCGGCGGCTCGGCGTACACATCGTCGTCGGGACCTACGAGCGGGGAGCGCAGCCCGCAGTGGTGCACAACGCGTCGGTCCTGCTCGACCGCGCCGGTGACGTCGCCGGTGTCTATCGCAAGACCCATCCGTTCTGCACCGAGCTGCGCTCCCGCGGCGGCTGGGTGACGCCGGGCGACGAGGTGTCGGTCGTCGAGACCGACCTGGGCCGGATCGGGCAGATCATCTGCTTCGACGGCGACTTCCCCGAGCTGTCCCGGATCACGGCAGTCCGCGGGGCGCAGCTCATAGTCCGGCCGTCGGCTCTGCTGCGGTCGGCCGACATCTGGGAGCTGACCAACAGGGCGCGGGCCTACGACAACCACGTCTACGTCGTCGGCGCCAACGCCACCGGCACGGATCCGGGTGGGGTCATGTACTTCGGCAACTCGAT
>JAVEDG010000397.1 GCA_030841245.1 Actinomycetota bacterium | reverse complement strand
GACGGTGACGACCCGCGATCCAGGCTTGCGCAGCAGGGCCTGGAGCAACAGCCCGGTGAGCGCGAACGGCCCGAGGTGGTTGGTCGCGAGCTGCAGCTCGAACCCGTCGACGCTGCGCCTCGGCGGCAGCGCCATAACCCCGGCGTTGTTGACGAGGACGTCGACCTGGTCGCGTCCGACGTCGGCGGCGAACTCCCGCACCGACGACAGGTCGGCCAGGTCCAGCCGGCTCAGCGCCACATCGGCGCCCCGCGCCTCGGCGCCGATGCGCTCCACGGCCTCGCGACCACGGTCGAGGTCCCGGACGCCGAGTACGACGGTCGCGCCGTGGCGGGCCAGCTCGAGGGCGGTGTGGAACCCGAGGCCGGACGTCGCGCCGGTGACGACGACCCGGCGACCGGTCTGGTCCGGGATGTCACCCGTCGTCCACCTGCTCACCGCAGCAGCACCTCCTTCGTCGCCGCCAGCTCAGCGGTCTCAGCCGTCCAGGGAACGGCCGGGTGTGCAGCCGCGACCGCCTCGACCGCTCGGTACGACGACCCCAGGGCGGGTCGCGGGTCGGGGTCACCCCGGTTGGGCCAGAACGCCATCGCCCGCTCGGCCTGCGCGGTGATGGTCAGCGACGGGTTGTCGCCGAGGTTCGCCGCGACGGCAGCCCCGTCCACGACATGGAGCCCCTCGTGCCCGAACACCCGGTGCCACGCGTCGACCACGCCGGAGGTGTGGTCGGCCCCGATGACGGCACCGCCGAGGACGTGCGCGGTGAGCGTGGCACCCACCAGATCGAACAGGCTGCCGCCGGGGACCCCGCCGACCTGGCGGGCCAACCGGCGGGCGGTGTCGTTCCCCTCGGGGATCCAGCTCGGGTTCGGCTCGCCGTGACCGGGCCGGGAGCGAAGCCGGTAGCCGCCCAGCGGGCCACGGCGCCCCGACAGGGTCAGCGAGTTGTCCCGTGACTGCATCACCAGAGCGATCACCGTGCGCTCGGACCAGTGCCGCAACCAGCGCACCCGTCCCGCCGTGACCGGGTGCCGGAGACCGAGGCCGAGCCAACGCAGCCACCGAGGGGTCCGGCCGTCCCCGTCGGTGAGGTGCGTCGTCAGCAGCCCCATCAGGTTGGAGCCATGGCCGGAGCGCTCCGGTTCTACGTGCGTGTCCGGCGTGGGATGGAAGGAGGACGTGATCGCGACACCCCGGCTGTAGTCGGTCGTGCGGTCGCGCGCGAACGCACCGACCAGCGACTCGGAGTTGGTCCGGGTCAGCAGGCCCAGCGCGGGCGAGAGCCGGGGCAGCGCTCCCTCGTCGCGCATCCGCAACAGCAGGCGCTGGGTGCCGAGCGCGCCGGCGGCGAGCACGACCTGGCCGGCGGTGACGGTTCGCCGGGTTCGGCGCGGCCGCCAGGCTCCTGACCGGACGGTCTCGACGGCGTACCCGCCGCTGCGCAGCGGACGCACGGCCGTCGCGGTCGTCAACGGCCTTACCTCGGCGCCGGCGCGTTCCGCGAGCCACAGGTAGTTCTTGGGCAGCGTGTTCTTCGCCCCGTGCCGGCAGCCCGTCATGCACTCACCGCACTCGAGACATCCGGTGCGGTCCGGTCCGGCTCCGCCGAAGAACGGGTCCGCCACGTTGCGTCCGGGGCCGTCGCCGAAGAACACGCCGACCGGCGTGAGCGAGAACGTGTGCCCGACGCCCATCTCCTCGGCCACCTGTCGCATCGCGTGGTCGGCCGGTGTCATAGTCGGGTTGGTGACGACGCCGAGCATCCGTCGGGCCAGCGCGTAGTACGGCGCGAGCTCGGACTTCCAGTCGGTGATGTCGCGCCATTGCGGGTCGGCGAAGAACTGGTCGTGCGGTTCGTAGAGCGTGTTCGCGTAGACGAGTGAGCCGCCTCCGACACCGGCCCCCGCGAGCACGGTGACGTGGCGAAGCGGATGGATCCGCTGGATGCCGAAGCAGCCGAGACGAGGTGCCCAGAGGAACCGGCGGACGTCCCACGACGTACGAGCGAACTCGTGGTCGGCGAAACGGCGCCCGGCCTCGAGCACGAGCACGCGGTAGCCCTTCTCGGTCAACCGCAGTGCGGCGACCGACCCGCCGAATCCTGAGCCGACGACGACGACGTCGTAGTCGGCACTGGCGCGCTCCGGGCCCTCCACGGTCACCGCCGCCCGACCGCCCGCATCACCCGCAGGGCCCTGGTCACACCACGAGCCCACGTGTCGAAGGGCAGGTTGTCGGGGGCGCCGAGCCCGCGCAGGTACTGCACCGCCACCGTCTGGGCCTCGGTGTACTTGACGATGCCCTCGCGCCCGTGCCGCCGCCCGAGCCCGCTGTCGCCGCGCCCGCCCATCGGCGCGCCGACGCTGGCCCAGGAGGCGCCGTACGTCTCGTTGATGTTGACGGTGCCAGTGTGCAGCCGTGCGGCCAACCGGCGTCCCGCGCGTACGTCGCGCGTCCAGATGCTGGCGTTGAGCCCGTACGCCGAGTCGTTGGCCTCGGCCAGGGCCTCCTCGGCGTCGCGCACCGGGACCACCGACACCACCGGGCCGAACGTCTCGTCACGGCACAGCCGCATGTCCGCCGTGACACCGGTCAGCACCGTCGGCTCGAAGAACAACGGCCCGACGTCCGGGCGCGCTCGCCCTCCGGTCAGCACGGTGGCTCCCTTGGCGACCGCGTCCTGCACGTGGGCGGTGACCCGGTCGAGCTGGGCCGCGGAGGTGAGCGAGCCGACGTCCGCGCTGTAGTCCAGCGCGGCACCGAGCCGGAGCCGGGACGTCCGCCCCACGAACCGGTCGACGAAGGCCTCGAACACCGGCTCCTCGACGTACAGCCGCTCCATCGAGACGCACAGCTGCCCGGTGCCGGTGAAGCAGTCACGCACGGCCCCTTCGGCCGCGCGGTCGAGGTCGGCGTCGGCCAGCACGATCAGCGGGTTCTTGCCGCCGAGCTCCAGCGAGCTGCCGACGAGGCGAGTGCCGCAGCGCTGCGCCACCTGGCGGCCCACGGCTGTCGAGCCGGTGAAGCAGACGAAGTCGCCGCGATCCGCGATGGCCCCACCGATGGTCGGACCGTCACCGAGCACGATTTGCCACAGCGCTTCCGGCAGCCCGGCCTCGACAGCGAGGGAGCGTCCCCACAGGGCGGTCAGCGCGGTCTGGGTGTCGGGCTTGTGCACCACCGCGTTGCCCGCGATGAACGCGGGCACGGCGTCAGAGACGGCCAGGGTCAAAGGGTAGTTCCACGGCGAGATGATGCCGACGACACCGACCGGGTGGCGCAGGGTCGTGGTCCGGGACAGCACCGGCACCAGTCCGCCCGACGCCTTCGGGGCCAGGTAGGACGCCGCGCGGCGCGAGTAGTGACGCGCGTTGATCGCCACGTCGACGACTTCCTCGAACGCGTGCCGGCGCGCTTTGCCGGTCTCGAGCTGGATCAGGTCGAGCACCTCGTCCTGCCGGGTCAGGACCAGGTCGTGCAGCCGGGCGAAGACCGCAGCGCGTTCGGCCAGCGGTCGCCCGGCCCAGGCCGGCTGCGCCCGGGCGGCGGCGGCGAAGGCTCCGTCGACGTCGGCCTCGGTGGACATCGGCAGGTGCGTGATCGGACGGCCGGTGAAGGGGGCCGTCGTCGTGATGGTGTCGGGCCGAGCGCCACAGGTGACCCCCGAGACCAGCCGATCGAGCTGGCCCGGGCCGACCTGCCGCCCCTGGACGCCCACCCCCGCAGGTTACCGGGCGGTAACCACAGGTCGGAGGTCGCCTCCGGGTCAGGCAGACGCACCCTCGCCCGCGGCCAGCAGCCGCTGGCCGAGAACGCGTGCCGCCTGCTGGACCTCGGGGCCACTGACGACGCGGTAGGCCGCGGGCAGCGCGACCAGCCGCTCGGCGTACCACCACGGGTTGCTGGTGCTGCCGGTCAACCGGCAGGTGTCCGCGTCGAGCGGCTCCAGCCGGCCGAGGACCCGGGGCACGCGTGGCATCACCGCGTCGTACGGGGCCTCGATGACGATCTCCACGTCGTACTCCCATCCGGTCCCGAGATGCTCCTCGAGCGAGGCCACCGCGTCGAGGTCGACCGGAGGGTCGAACGTGTCGTCCAGTGCCTCGACCTCGCTGACGCGGTCGACCCGGTAGACGCGCACCGCCGCCGCGGCGTGCGAGTAGCAGAGGAGGTACCACCGGCCGTGTCGGACCACGACCGCCCACGGGTCTGCCTCGACCTGCCACTGCGTGCCGGCCTCCGAGCGGTACCCGAACCGCACCCGACGATGCTCCGAGCAGGCCTGGACGAGCGCCGTCGTCGTGCCGGGGTCCGGCCGCGCGGCGGACCGGTCGGGAGCGGGCGCCGCGTGCCGCCGAACGGCCTCGGCCTGGGCGGCGAGCGGCTCGGGGAGAGCACGAAGGATCTTGCCGAGCGCGCTGCCGACCGGGTCGGTGGGGTCGCTCGCCGCGTGGTGACCGTCCAGCACCGCCATGACCAGACCCAGGGCCTCGATCGAGCTGAACATCAGCGGCGGCAGGCGCAGGCCGCGGCCGAGCCGGTAACCGCCGTACGGCCCGCGGACCGACTCGATCGGGATGCCGGCCTCGCGCAGGATGCCGACGTAGCGCCGGGCCGCCCGCCCCGAGACGCCGAGCTTGTCGGCCAGCCGGTCGGCGGTGATGCCCGGGCTGCCCGAGAGCAGCTCGAGAGCCATCAGCGCCCGTGCCGTGGGGCTCACCTCGGGTCTCACCAGCATCGCCAGCCAATCCGGGCGCAGAACGTCCGCAACGGAGCCTAGCCTTCGGGTGTATCACTCGGAGGTGACCGGCACGAGGTCCGGTGCACCGAGCCGGGCG
>JAVEDG010000377.1 GCA_030841245.1 Actinomycetota bacterium | reverse complement strand
CACCTGCGGGGCCTCAACTCGCGACGCAGGCCCGCGCTTGACCCACTCGGCCGCCGCCCGGGTCGCTCCGCTGAGCGCCGCGACCGAGACGGTCAGCAGCTCGCCGCCACCGGCCGCCACCACATGGCCGTCGGGCCCGATCACGTCGACCGTGCCGCCGCCCAGGTCGACGACCACGGATGCCGCGTCCGAGCCCGGCGTGGTCAGTGCCGAGAGCCGGGCGGCTGCCGGCTCCGAGACGTCCGTGCGCAGCGGCACGGACAGCCGCTGCGAGAGAGCGGGTCCCGGGTCGACGTACGGCGCGTCGGCGTGCAGCGCCGCCAGCGCGACGGCCCGTGAGCCCAGCGTCCCGACCCGCGCCATGACCGAGTCGGCGACGGCGCCGAGATCGACCGTGCACAGGTCGTCGACCGCAGTCGCCTCCTCCCCTGGCAGCCGCAGCCGCGAGGCCGCGCCGACCGTCGCCGCGCTCAGCGCGGCGTGCCCCTCGTCGAACGACACGCGGCGGTGGCCGGACGCACCGCGGAGCTCGATCCACGCCGTGGCTCCCTCGTCGGGCTCGGCCACCGGGTCCCCCAGCGCCACCACCGCGACGGACGTGTCGTAGAGCCGCCCGGCGAGACGTTGTGCGTCCTCCCGCTCGCTCTCGTGCAGCCGCAGCTCGCTGACCAGCCGCAACGGGTCGGCCGCCGCACTCAGCGGCGTACCGACGGGACGGACCTCGACGAGCACGGCCCGGACCGAGGCCAGCCCCTCGAGCGGCACCTCGTCGACCACTGGGACGTCGTGACCCAGCCGGTTGCCGAGCAGCACGCCTTCGTCGTCGGCGACGAGCACCGCCTCCAACAGGTCGCGTTCTGCGAGCTTGCGCAACGGCCCCACCGCTGCGGCAAAGCCGACGCCTGCGGGGACCAACGCCACAACCGGGACGTGGGGAAGTGGCGTCGACCCGAGCAGGTACGGCGGGCCGACCCCCCAGCCGGAACCGGCTGCGGTCCGGGCCCCGCAGGCCACGAGCCGCAGCCGGCCGGTCGCGGCCGCCGGTTCGGGAAGCATGGCCGCGCGGGTCGACACGGGACGCAACGGCGCCGCCGCGGCCACTGTCACCTGCACCCCGTGAGCCCGCTCCAGCCGGCGGACCAGCCCGACCGCTCCGTCGAGGCTGGCCGGCGACCCCTTGGCGCGACGGGTCGGCGCCCGCGCGCTGCCGAGCACGTCGACGCCGCTCGCGGTGAGCCGGCCGAGCACGACCTCGGTCGTGGAGTTGCCGACGTCTATCCCGGCGGCCACCTGGACGGCGTCGCTCACCCGTTCGGACCGCTCACCGGAGCAGGCCGCGCCGGGCGTAGACGACAGCCGCCTCGCGGACCAGGGCAGAGCAACGGGCCGCGCCGTAGCCGTCGAGCGTCACGGCGAGGGACTCGAGGTCAGCGGCCGACGAGCGGTGCGGGCGCAACGCCTCGTACATCGTCATCACCTCGGTCTCCGGCACCATCGCGAGCTCGGCCGCGCGGCGGAAGTTCGCCGCGAGCTGGGCGTTGTGGTGCGTCTCGGCCACCGTCGCCTGGTGCTCGAGCGTGTCGGGATGGATCCGTACGTCGTCAGCCTCGAGTTCGCCCGCGGCGAGACGGTCGAGGGTCAGCTCGTCGGCGGGTCGCCCGGAGAACGCGCGCGTCGTGCCCTCACTCATGGCGCCAGCTCGATCGTCTCGAGCCCGAGCGACCGGTCGACGCAGCGCCGCTCCAGCGCGACGAGCGAGATCACCGCTGTGTGGTAGCGCGCCTCGATCGCCTCGTCGGTGTACGGGTTGCGGGCCGGGACCGGCGTCGTGCCCTTGGCGTGACGGCCCGCGTTGCTGCCGAGCAACCGGTAGAGCTCGGCTGTGACCACTGGGGCGACGGAGTAGAGCTCGAGGTTGGCCAGAGGCGGCAAGTCGCGGCGGTGGATGAGCGCGGTGCCCTTGCCCTGCAGCCCGATGCCGATGCCGGACCCGGCCAGCCGGGCCGCGGTGAGCCCCACCATGCCGAGGTCGAGCGTGGCGTTGACCCGGACCAGGCGCGCGGTGCAGCCCTCCTCCTCGAGGCCGGCCATCAGCTCGGCCAGGACGTCAACCACCGACATCCCGGACAGCGTCCGCCACACGGTGCGCCCGACGCCGGGGGACACGCCGATGACGACGTCGCGCGGGTCAGTGCCCGGCTCGGCCGGCCCCACGACCTTGAGCCGGTCGTCGGCCCACCCGGCCTGGTCCGCGCGCAGGTCCTCGACGCCGCGGGCCTGCCGGATCGCGGCGATCTCGGCCTGTCGCTCGGCGCTCGGCTCGTAGCCGGTGCCCGGGCCGGCGTAGTCGTTCGGGTCGGTGACCAGGCTGAGCACCCGCATCTGCTCGTCGAAGATCGCCGCAGTCTGCAGGTGGTCTCCGTGCACCCGGGCCAGCACCATGTCGAGGACCCGCCGGGCCTCCTCGTCGTACCCGCACTCGAGCAACGCGGCGGCGACCTCGAGGGAGCTCAGCCCCGAGGACCTGATCGCCTGAGCGGCGCCGAGGACCACCATCGGGTCCGGGTCGCCGAGATCCTTCGACCCGGCCGCGTCGATCGCCAGCTCGACGTGCTCGTCCGTGAAGTCGGCCAGCCCGAGGTAGGAGTAGACGTCGCGCAGCGCCTCGGCCGCTCGCCGGCGCAGCCGTCCCACCTCGGTGGGGTCCGCTGTGCGCAGCCCGCCGTCGATGCCCCAGTCTCGTTGCATCGCAAGCCAGTCGTCGATGTCCTCGGCGTTCCACTGGGACGGGCCGAACATGTTGTCGTAGCGCTGGATCGAGCCGAAGCCGCTGCAGATGTAGTCACTGCCGGCGAGCATGATCGGCAGCGTCCGCGACGTACGGCGCACGTCCGACTCGGACATCAACGCGTCGTTGCCCGAGCAGGACTCGAGGTTGCGCGCCATCACCATGACGTTCTCGGCCATCAGCTCGCGTACGCCGGCGGGCACCGCGCCTGCGACGCTGGCCCCGTCGATCCCACCGTTCTGGACTCCTTGCACGCCCATCGCCCGGGCGAGCGACACGCAACGCGACTCGAGATAGAGCATCGAGCACTGCTCGGCCCCGCCCATCAGCACCTCGGCCCCGGCGCCGGAGGACACCCGCATCTTCACGCCGCGACTCGCGTACGCCGAGGACAGGAAGGCCTTGGACCAGGGAGTGTCGTCACCGTCGACGAACACCGACTCTGTGCCGTAGAGGCTGACCGTCTCGGCGTAGGACACCAGGCCGCGCATGCCCATCTCCAGCTCCATCGCCTCCTCCACCGAGCACTGCACCAGCACACCGGGGGAGGCGACCGCCGCACCGATGGTCAGTGCGACGGCGTTGGACGGCGCATCGGCGAGCACCGGGACGGTGGTCTCGAGCTCACGGAAGCCGTAGGCCGCAGCGGTGGCCGCGTCGGCGGCGAGAAGCAGCGGGTCGTCAAGGCGGTTGGTCACATGCGCCTGGTTGCTCGGCGTCCGCCGGGCCCGCAGCTTGGTCATGGCCATGGTGAGCTCGGCGGGGCGCAGCAGGGCGACGACGCGGGCCAGCTTCGCCGGCGTCAGCCCGGCCACCAGCCGGACCACCTCGTCACGCGGCACGGTGTGGTCGACGAACCGGCGGGCCAGGTCGACGTCCGAGAGCGCCATGGCCTCCTCGGCGACGGTGAGGTCGATGCCGTGGGCAGCGACGAAGGCATCGATCGCGTCGAACTCGTCGCGCGGACGACTGTCCAGCTCGACCACGACGCCGTCGATGATGACCAGCGACGGCTCCGGGTCGTGCGGGCTGCGCAGGGCGATCAGCCCGAGCCCCACGTCCTCGTGGGCGA
>JAVEDG010000334.1 GCA_030841245.1 Actinomycetota bacterium | reverse complement strand
TCGCCCAGCAGAACGCCCAGGACGTCGACTACACCGTGCCGAACGACACCATCCTGATCGAGAACCCGGCGGCGGTGACCACGACCTCGAAGCACCCCAAGCAGGCACAGGCGTTCCTTGACTTCGTCCGCTCCGAGAAGGGGCAGGAGATCTTCGAGAAGAACGGCTACCGGCCGGTGCGCAAGGGCGTGCCGAGCACGCACGACTTCCCCACTCCCTCGGGTCTGTTCACCATCAAGGACCTCGGCGGCTGGGACAGCGTGGCGACGAAGTTCTTCGACCCGGACAAGGGTCTCGTCACCAAGATCGAGCGCGATCTCGGAGTGTCGGTTGACAAGTAGCAAGCAGCAGTCCGGAGCGGGTGCGGGCCTCGTCGACGAGGCCCCGCCCGCTTCGGGCGTCGCGACCGGTTCGGCCGCCGACCGGTTCGCCGAGGGCTCGACCATCAGGCGGCGGGGCGACCGCCCGCCCGGCCGACACGGCCCGGGTCTGGGGCTCGGCGTCGTGCTGCTCTACCTGAGCGTCATCGTGCTGATCCCGCTCGGGGCGGTCGTGTGGCACGCGTTCGACAGCGGGCTGAGCGGCTTCTGGCAGTCCGTCACGACTCCGGAGGCGTCCTCGACGCTCAAGCTGACGATCGGTGCCAGCGTGCTCGTGGGGCTGATCAACATGCTCATGGGCACGTTGATCGCCTGGCTGCTGGTGCGTGACCGGCTGCCCGGCCGCTCGGTGCTCGACACCCTGATCGACCTGCCGTTCGCACTCCCGACGATCGTCGCCGGCCTCGCGCTGCTCACGGTCTACGGGCCCGAGAGCCCGCTGCACTTCTCCATCGCCTACACGCGCACCGCCGTCGTGGTGGCGCTGCTGTTCGTCACGCTTCCGTTCGTCGTTCGGACGGTGCAACCGGTGCTGCTCGAGCTCGACCGGGAGATGGAGGAAGCGGCCACCTCGCTGGGCGCCAGCCCGCGCACCGTGTTCTTCCGCATCATCCTGCCCAGCATCGCCCCGGCGATGGCGGCAGGCACCGCGCTCGCCTTCGCTCGAGCCATGAGCGAGTTCGGCTCGACCGTGCTCATCACCGGCAACCTGCCGTTCAAGACCCAGGTGGCGTCGGTGCACATCTTCAACCAGATCGAGAGCGACAACGTGACCGGCGCAGCCGCGGTGGCTACCATTCTGCTCCTCGTGTCTCTCGTCGTGCTCGTCGCGCTCGACGCCCTCCAGCGCTGGGCAGGCCGCCGTGACTAGATGGAGCCTGCGCCTGGTGGCGCTCGCGTACCTCACCTTCCTGCTGGTGCTGCCGGTCGGGATCGTCGTCTGGCGGACGTTCGACCACGGCCTGCCCGCCGTGTTCCACGCGCTGAGCACGGCCGCCGCCGTACACGCCATCTGGCTGACCGTGGTCATCGCGTTCTACGCGGTGGTGCTCAACACGGTGTTCGGGGTGATCGCGGCCGTCCTGTTGGTGCGGCACGACTTCCCCGGCAAACGGGCGCTCAACGCGGTGATCGACCTCCCGATCGCGGTGTCGCCGGTGATCGTCGGGCTTGCACTCGTGCTGGTGTACGGCGCGAACGCCCCGGTCGGCGGCTGGCTCACCGACCACGGCCTGCCGATCATCTTCTCGCTGCCCGGGATGATCATCGCGACGGTGTTCGTCTGCCTGCCGATGGTCGTGCGGGCTGTCGTTCCCGTCCTCGAGGAGGTGGGCGACGACCAGGAACAGGCCGCGGCGACCCTCGGCGCGGGTCGGTGGCAGACCTTCCGTCGCATCACTCTCCCCGCCATCCGCGGCGCACTTGCCTACGGTGTGGTGCTCGCGCTGGCACGGGCGCTCGGCGAGTACGGCGCGATCGCGGTCGTGTCGGGTCGGCTGGTCGGCCGCACGCAGACGGTGACGCTGCTCGTGCAGGAGCGCTACCAGAACTTCGACCAGCAGGGCGCCTACTCCGCGGCTCTGGTGCTGGTGCTCGCCGCGGTGATCGCCCTGCTGATCAGCCGGGCCCTGCGACCCAAGGAACTAGTGAGATGAGTACACACCGATGAGCATTCGAGTCGAGGGCGTCAACAAGAAGTTCGGCGAGTTCGTCGCGCTGGAGGACGTCACGGTGGAGATTCCGAGTGGGTCGCTGACCGCGTTGCTCGGTCCCAGTGGCGGCGGCAAGTCGACTCTGCTGCGCGTCATCGCCGGCCTGGAGCAGCCGGACTCGGGCAGGGTGCAGATCGAGGGCCGCGAGGCGACCGAGCTGCCTGCCCGCAAGCGCGGCGTGGGCTTCGTCTTCCAGCACTATGCGGCGTTCAAGCACATGTCGGTGTTCCGCAACGTCGCGTTCGGGCTCGAGATCCGCAAGCGGCCCAAGGACGAGATCAAGCGCCGGGTCACCGAGCTGCTCGAGCTCGTGCACCTCGAGAGCTTCGCCGACCGCTACCCCTCCCAGCTCTCCGGCGGCCAGCGCCAGCGGATGGCGCTGGCCCGCGCGCTGGCCGTCGAGCCGGCCGTGCTGCTCCTGGACGAGCCGTTCGGAGCGTTGGACGCGCAGGTCCGCAAGGAGCTGCGGGTGTGGCTGCGGCGGCTGCACGAGGAGGTCAACGTCACCACGGTCTTCGTGACCCACGACCAGGAGGAGGCGATGGAGGTCGCCGACTCGATCGTGGTCATGGCCAAGGGCCGGGTCGAGCAGATCGGTTCGCCCGACGAGCTCTACGACCAGCCGGCCAACGACTTCGTGATGAACTTCCTCGGGCCGGTCACCAGTCTCGGTGGCCGCATGGTGCGCCCCCACGACCTGGAGCTGTTCACCGTGCCTGGTGACGGCACCACCCCCGCGACCGTGACCCGGGTGACGCGGCTCGGGTTCGAGGTGCGCGTCGACCTCGACGTCAAGGGCGAGGAGGCCTGGGCGCAGGTGACCCGGGGCACCGCCGAGCAGTTCGGGCTCGAGTCGGGTGCGGTCATCCACGTCCGGCGGGCGCCGGAGGCGAGGCCGGTCCGAGCCGTGGCCCCAGCGGGCACTGCCTGAGTCGGTCGGCTCGGGCGGTGCCCCGGTCCCTACGGACGCTCGTCCTCGCCGTACCTGTCGGCCATCAGCCGGACCTGCTTGGGCAGGTGCCCGGTCCGCACGTCCTCCAGCGTCACCGTCTCGAGGACCTGGCGGAGGCTGCCGCGCACGGCCACCCAGACGGTGCGCAGCGACTCGGTCGGGCCGTCGTAGTCGAGGTCGGCCGGGCTGACGTCGCGCACCGTCGCGAGCGGCCCCTCGACCGCCCGGATCACGTCCGCGATGTTGATCTCGCGCGCTGACTTGGCCAGGACGTAGCCGCCGTCCGGGCCGCGGCGGCTCACGAGCAGCTTCTTCTGCTTGAGCTGGCGCAGGATCTCGAGCAGGAACTTGAGCGGGATCTGCTGCTCGCGGGCCAGGTGCTCGGCCTTCACCGGCACCCTCGAGTCGTCGGAGGCGAGCTGGACGAGGGCGCGCACGGCGTAGTCGACCCGGGCGGAGACGCGCATGGTGACACTCTGTCAGGTGGGGGCGGAGGACCCGTGCGGGACACGTCGGAGCGGCATGAGACACGGCCGGCAATCGGACCCAGGGTGCTGCGCGGAGCTCCTCAGTCGAGCGGCACCGGTCGGAGCGCGACCGCCAGGACGAGCACGGCGAACACGGCGACGGTCACGACGTGCACGGCGGTGCACCAGAGGCAGATGGCGTCCACCCGGAACAGCTCGGCCCACACCAGGTAGACGACGAACGCGACACCCAGGGCGGCTGCGCTGATCCTGAGCCGTCCGACCCACACGGGCGACCGACGCCAGACCGGCGGCCAGCACAGGACGGTCAGCCCGACGTAGTAGAGCAGGCCGAGCAGGGCAACCGGGACGCCGAAGAGCTTCGAGTAGGTGCTCGTGGTCACCTTGAGGCAGTTGACGACACCGGTGTCCGGGCAGGCCAAGCTGGTCGAGGCGCTGTAGTGCTCGATGGTCAGGTAGACCGAGATGCCGAGACCGGCGAGGCACAGCAGGAACGACGTGATCGCGGCCCATCGCGGGCCCGGCTGGGCCCCGGCCACCACTACTGGCTCTTGGTCTGGGCGCGAGCGAGGATGATCGCCGCCGTCGACACACCCTTGGAGTTGCAGACGTTCGTGGGCCGAGCACCTGTTGCATCGCAGATGGCGGCCGTCAAGATGTTGGCGCTGCCATCCACAGCCTTGGCGATCGGGTCGTTCGGGTTTGCGAGCGCGGCGGCGATCTGCTCGCGGGTCTTGTCCTTGAGGACCTCCGGCGAGTAGGTCGACCCGGAGGTGAGGTAGTCGCCGGCGATGTCGAGGAACGGGATGCCGCCGGCCGTGTACGGCGCCTTGTCATAGGTGTCGACGATCTTCTGGTCGGCGGCGGTGAGCTTGTCCAGTGGCGCGTACTGCCCGTTCACCAGCTGGTTGGTCGACTTCTCGACGCCGGTGAACGACAGGTAGCGGCTGGTGTAGCCCGCACCATGGAACGACAGCGTCTGGGTGCTGGGGTACACGTCGTTGCTCGCCGACTCGGTCGTGCCCAGGTGCGACCAGGTGCAGAAGCGCGACAGGGCCTCGACGATCGCCCACCGCTCGGCTGCGCAGTAGGGGCAGTAGTCCGCCCCGACGTAGAGGAATCTCGGCTTTCCGCCTGCCGTCAACCGCGGGAGGCTCACCTGCCGAGGGGCGACCTGTGCCGACCCGACACCGACCTTGTCGAGCACCGAGCTCGGCACCGAGGTGACCTGCGACGCGACGCTCTTGCTCGCGGCACCGCCCTTCGCGGTCGTCGTGCTGCTGCTGCCTCCTCCTCCTGCCAGCTTGGCCACCACCAGGCCGGCGACGATGAGCAGGACGAGCACGATCGCGCCCACTGCCAGCAACAGCTGACGGCGGCGTTCGGCCCGGGCCTGGGCTGCCCGCATCGCGGCGGCACGGTCCCGTGCCCGTGGGTTGGTCGCACGCTGGCTCATCGATCTCCGGCTCTCTCACCAGGCAACGGATCACTACGGCGGTCACGGCCCGAACCGTCGGGCTCCTCCACGGTAACCGCTGGAGTGGGAGATCACCGGCCGGCACCGCAGGCACGATGATGAGCCGGTGGGAACGGGTCAGATCGGCGCGATCGCGCTCGCGCTCGGCGCTCTGCTGGCCGTGTTCCTGGTCGCCGACCAGGTTGCGGCGTTGCGACTGCGCCGCGACGTCATCACAGCGACCGTCCGCGCGGTGGTGCAGATGGCCGCTGTCGGGACGGTCATCCGGGTCGTGTTCGCGACTCCGGCGCTGGCACCGGCGTACCTGCTCGTGATGCTCGCAGCTGCGGGCTTCACCTCCGGGCGCAGGCTGCGCCCCCTTCCGCGGGCCTGGGCGGCGGCCACGGCGGCGATCACGTCCGGGGCGGCGCTGGCGGTGGCAGTGATCGTGGCCTGCCGGGCCGTGCCGGTGGACGCCCGCCATATCGTGCCGCTCACGGCACAGCTCATCGGCGGAGCGATGACGGCGACGACGTTGTCCGGGCAGCGCTTCGTGGACCAGGTCCACGCGTCATGGGAAGAGGTCGAGGGATGGCTGGCCATCGGGGCGTCGGCAGCAGACGCGGTGCGCTCGCACGGCCGGTTGGCGGCGAGGCGTGCGCTGGTCCCCGCGCTCGACCAGACCCGCAACGTCGGCCTGGTGGTGCTGCCCGGCGCTTACGTCGGCCTGCTGCTCGCCGGGGCGTCGCCCCTCGACGCCGGCAAGTTGCAGCTGCTGGTGCTCATCGGTCTGCTCGCGGCCGAGGCGGTCGCGACCGTCGTCGTCACCCGGTTGCTCGGCCCGCAGCTCGGCCGCGCCCGGCCGCAACCGGACGTAGGGACCTGATTCGGTTTCAGTGGCGCCGTGCGCCTCAGCTTCTGATTTGTCCGTGCCTGCGTCGTCCACAGCTGCTTTGTCCTCATGTGCGGCGGCCCGAGCCGGGTCGCCGAACTCCGGGCGGACGTCCGCATCGCGCGACTATCGCGGATGCCGGGTCGACGTAACGGTCCCGGCAGGGCAGTGTGGGCAGGGCCGTCTGCCGGGGGAGGTCGACGCGGCCCATGATCGGATCGGCACAGATCTCCAGCCCGGAGGTCCAGCGACTGCTCGGAGCGCCGCTTGCTGCCGCCCTGGTGACCGTGGTGGCTGTCGTCGACTACTCGGTCGGGTCGGACACGCTCCTGGTCGGGCTGGCGGCAGCTGCACCCGCCATTGCGGCACTGACGTCCGGAAGCAGGTCGGTCGCAGCGGTCGGTGCCTATGCGGTCCTGGCGATCCTCGCGCTCGCCGGCCCTGACCACCTGTGGCACAGCCACGCTCAACTCGCCTACTTCCTGCTTGCCACCATCATCGTGACCGTGGTCAGTGCTATGGCGGCCGGCACCCGGCAGCGGCGGCAACACGACGCCGCGTTCCTCGCCGAGATCGTCCGTTCGTCCAACGACGCGGTCATCGGCAAGTCGGTCGACGGGACGATCGTCTCGTGGAATGCCGCGGCCGAGCACATGTACGGCTGGACCGCCGAGGAGGCTGCAGGCAGGCACATCTCGCTCATCGTCCCGCCGGACCACCGGGCCGAAACGGAACGGGTGATCCGTGAAGTGGCCGCGGGAGAACGAGTGTCGTCCCGCATCACCAAGCGGGTGGCGAAGGACGGGACCGAGCTGGACGTGTCGCTGTCCGCGTCTCCCATCAGGTCGGCGCAAGGTCACATCGTCGGGATCGCTGCCGTGGGTCGAGACGTGACCGAGCAGCTGCGCAGGGCCTCGGCCGCAGCGGACGTGGCCGCGCGCAAGGCCGCGATACTCGAGGGGGCGCTCGACGCGATCATCACGATCGACTCTGCCGGAGTCATCCTCGAGGCAAACCCGGCGGCCTGTGTCATGACCGGGTGGGCCGAGGCGGAGATGCTGGGCCGGGAGCTGGCGGGGCTGATGCTCCCGGAGGAGTCCCGGGAGGCGCACCGGCAGGGTCTGGCGGTGCACCGCCATACCGGCGACTCCCCCATGCTGGGCGCCCGCCTCGAGCTCACCGCGCTGCGACGCGACGGCTCCCGGTTCCCTGTCGAGGTCACCATCACCCGCGTCGACATCCCAGGGGCCCCGGTCTTCACCGGTTACCTGCGAGACCTGACGGCACGTGCCGCTGCAGCGGCGGACGCGCGCCGCCTCGAGGACAGGCTGCGCCAGAAGGAACGGCTCGACGCGCTCGGGCAGCTCGCCACTGGAGTGGCACACGACTTCAACAACCAGCTCGGCGTCATCCTCAACTACGCCGGCCTGGTGCAGGAGAACCTCCCACGGGGCCAGGACCGCGACGACGTCGCAGCCATCATCGCGTCAGCCGAGCGAGCGGCCGGCCTGACCCGTCAGCTGCTCACGTTCGGCCGGGGCGGCGAGGTGAGCCGAGGAAGCGCGGACACCGTCGCCGCCGTCACAGAGGTCAGCGCGATCCTGCACAGGATCCTGCCGGCGTCGATCGACGTCGTGACACACCTGGCCAGCGGGACCTGGCCGGTGGCCTGCGACCCGATCACACTGGACCAGGTCCTGATGAATCTCGCGGTCAATGCGCGCGACGCGATGCCGGACGGTGGGACCCTCACGCTCACCACCCGCAACCTGCGCCTCGACGAGCTGGGTGCCGGCGAGCCCAAGGAGCTGGCCCCCGGGAAGTACGTCGAGCTGACGGTGACCGACACCGGGACCGGCATGAGTCAGGACACCGTCAACCACGCGTTCGACCCGTTCTTCACCACCAAGGCGCCGGGCGAGGGAACCGGACTCGGGCTGGCCAGCGTCTATGGCATCGCCCGGCAAGCCGGTGGCGACGTGACGCTCTACTCGGAGCCGGACCGTGGCACCAGCGTCCGGGTCTTCCTTCCCGCCGTCGGCGACGCCCCGACGACCGAACCCGGCGGGGCGATGCCGAAGCCCACCGTCGCCGGCGGGGCCGTCGTCCTGCTCGTCGAGGACGAGGAACTTCTGCGCGAGGCGTTGGTCCGGACCCTTGAACGAGCCGACGTGAAGGTCCACGCCGCCGGAAGCGCAGAGGAGGCACTGCTGCTGCTCTCCGACGTGCGCCCGGACCTGCTGGTGTCCGACATGAGCCTGCCCGGCATGTCGGGCGCTGACCTCGCCGTACGCTTGCGCGAGCTGTTGCCCGACGTGCCGGTCCTGCTCATGTCGGGCTACGCGCCGCAGACCAAGCCGGCGGCGCTGGGGGACGATCACTCCGCCGTGATGGTCAAGCCGTTCTCCGGCGCCGACCTGGTGGCCAGGATCGGTGCTCTGCTGCGCTCCGAACAACAAGCCGGAGACGACGGTTGAGCGCTCCTGGGCTGGACGCGCTCAGAGGGCCGCGCCGAGGAAGGCGAGCTGTGCAGTGGCCCGGCTGCGCCAGTAGCCGGCGTCATGACAGCCACGGCTGATATCGCCCCTGGGCGTCGGGTGGACGGCGGCGCGATAGCGCTCGGCGTTCCAGCGGAACGTGTCGTTGCTGCCGCAGGACACCTGCAAGATCGTCTCGCTAGAAACACCGGGGTGGGCGAGCAGGTCGCCCCACCTGGCAAAGTCTGCCGGACCGTCGAACGCACCATCACTCGCCGTTGCGAAGGATGCGAACAGCGCCGGACTGGCTGCGGAGGCGGCCACCACCTCGGTCCCGCCGAGCCGGCCGCGATGCGACTGCCGGGCGAGCAGCAGGGCACCGTAGCCGCCCATCGACCAGCCGAGGGCACCCACCCGCTCGGTGCGCAGACCGGCTGCGCGGAGCCGCGGGAGGAGCTCGTGGACGAGCATGCCCAATGGGTCGTCTCCAGACGCCCGCGGGTGCCAGTACACGGTGCCGCCGTCGATGGTGGCGAGAGCGAACGGCCTTCCGCCCCGCTTGACGTGCTGGGCGAGGAAACGATGCATGGCGACCTTGTCGAACGCCGTACGCGCGTCGCCTCCGCGACCGTGCAGGACCAGTGCGACCGGCAGCCCCCGTACGTCGTGCCCGGGCGGCAGGGCCAGCATCCAACGGATCGGGCGATGCCGGTACGCCGAGGTGAACTCGTTCTCGCGCAATGGGCCGGCGGCCTCGTCGGGGACGGCCGCGTCGACGTTGCAGTCACCGACCCGCCGGCCGATTGGAACCCGACCCGGCAGGGCGCCGGTCTCCACGGCGACCAGTCCACCGCCGGCGACCGCCACCGTGGCAGCGGCACCGCCGATGAGGAACCCCCGCCTCGACAGCACTGACGCATCATGTCATCGGCGAAGGTCGACGCCGTTAACCGCGGCTAGGGGACCAAAGACGGCTCTGGAAGAAGGTGCGCCGGCAAAGACACCCGGCCCTCGCCGTCTGCGAGGTAGGTATCGATGATCGTGGGCGACACCGGACGGGACATCAGGAATCCCTGGCCGAGCTTGCAGCCCAGGGTCTGCAGCCGCTGCAGCTGAGCCGCCGTCTCGATGCCTTCGGGGATCACGACGAGGCCGAGGCGCCACGCGAGACCGATGATCGCCTCCAGCAGTACGTCGCCTGGCTGGTCGGCCTGTTCGCCGGAGACGAAGGAGCGGTCAATCTTGATCACGTCCACCGGAAGCTGCCGAAGGTTGCTGATCGAGGAGTAGCCGGTGCCGAAGTCATCGAGCGCGACGCGAACTCCAAGACGTCTGAGGGTCTCGAGAGAGGCGCCCGCTCCGCCCTCAGGATCCGCGACCACGGACTCGGTCACCTCGAGGACAAGGCGCCGCGGGTCCACCTCCGACTCCACGAGCAGCTCTTCCACCAGAGATGCAAATCCCGCTTCTTCCAGCTGGCAGATCGACACGTTCACCGAGACCCAGACTTGCGACGATCCGTGGCGACGCTCCCAGTCCTGCATCTGGCGGAGTGCCGTTCGGAGCACCCAGGAGCCGATGGCCACGATGTCCCCGGTCTCTTCGGCCATTCCGATGAAGGCCGACGGGGGCAGCAGTCCTCTGGTCGGGTGCTGCCACCGGACGAGTGCCTCGACCCCCGTCAGCTGGCCGGAGGTCAGGTTCACGATGGGCTGGTAGTCCAGGACGAGCTCTCCGCGCAGCGCGACCTCGGCGAGCTCGACCTTGAGGGCCTGGTGCTCGATGGCGGCGTCGTTGCGAGTCGCGTCATAGCGCTCCACCCGGTTCTTGCCCCGGCCCTTCGCGGCGTACATCGCGACGTCGGCTTCGCGCATCAGACTCTCCGGGTCGCTGCCGGCCTCGTGAATGGCTATGCCGACACTCGCGCCGACGTGGACGCGGATCCCCGCGATCTCCAGGGGGGCGGCGAGGTCTGTCACCACGCGTTCGGCCACGAGCAGCGCCACTTGCGGACTGGGTACGCTGCGGAGAAGAACGGCGAACTCATCACCCCCGAGGCGCGCGACCACATCGGAGGGCCGGACTGCGTGACCCAGCCGGGCCGCCACCATCTGAAGTAGTTCATCCCCCGCAGCGTGACCGAGACTGTCGTTGACATCCTTGAAGTCGTCCAGGTCCGCGAAGAGGACGGCCAGGACGCCCTTGCTGCGGTCGTGCGCGGCCACGGCCGAAGCCAGCTGACTCCGGAAGAACCTCCGGTTGGCCAGTCCCGTGAGTGAATCGGTCGATGCGCGCGTCTCGAGCTCTCGACTGACCGTGAGCAGCTTGCGGTTCAGCCCGGTGAGCCGAGCCAGAACCAGGATGAAGCATGCCGCGCTCGCACACGTGACCACGACAAGGTCATGCGGCCGGGTGATGAGCAGCGCGGGTCCCGCGAGCACAGAGCCGCCGAGGAAGGCGAGCCGGGCGTGGGAGATGAAATGTCCTCCGGTCGCGGTCGATCGGGAGTCCCGGCGCGCCGCCGGGTGAAGGGCGGCGACCCCGATGAGGAGGTAGGACGCCATCCAGAGGGCGTCCGTCGCCCCACCGAAGCTGTACGTGCCATCGGCGACCTGGATGGCAT
>JAVEDG010000331.1 GCA_030841245.1 Actinomycetota bacterium | reverse complement strand
CGCCACGGCCGCCGGCGTCAGGTTTGCGTCGCGCACGCTCGACTCCGCCGAGGTGACCGGACGGGTCAAGGGCAACGCCACCACCGACTTCGGTGCGCCGGCCGTGCCCGTGCCCTGGGACGATGCGCCCCTGGGTCGGGCCGAGGCGGAACGGCTGAGCCGGCTGGTCGTGGCCACCTGGGCGGTCTTCGACCGGATCCGGGCGGTCACCCCCCAGTCGCTGGCGAAGGGACCACGCGGCGGCGGGCGCGACCGGGACAAGATGGCCGACCACGTCCTGGGCGCGGAGGCGGCGTACGCCCGCAAGGTCGGGGTCCGGCACCGTCAACCCCGCCTCGACGACACCGCGGCCATCGCCGCGTTGCGTGACGAGATCGCGGCGACCTTGCGCGCCGCCAGGTCGCCCGCACCGGACCTGGAGAAGGGCTGGCCCTACCGCTACGCGGCGCGGCGCATCGCCTGGCACGTCCTCGACCATGCGTGGGAGATGCAGGACCGCAGCTAATTTTTCGGTGCGCAGGCCCCGGCGAACCGCCACCCTGGTGCCACCATGACCGAGGACGGACCCCGACCGACCGGCTGGCGGGCGCGGCTCGCCGGGCTGCGGATGGACCTCACCCCGCTCCGGACGTCGCGCGACTTCCGGTTGCTGTTCTGGGCGGGCACGGTGTTCTACCTCGGCGGCATGGTGACCTACGTCGCGATGCCGTTCCAGATCTACCAGCTCACCGGGTCGAACTTCGCGGTGGGGGCGGTCGCGCTGGTCGAGCTGGTGCCGCTGGTCGTCTTCGGCCTGTACGGCGGGGCGCTGGCCGACCACGTCGACCGCCGCTCCATGCTGGTCTGGACCGGGGTGGCCCAGGTCCTGCTCACAGCAGTACTGCTGGTCAACGCCGCGCTCGACCAGCCGCGGCTGTCGCTGATCTACGTCGACGCCGGGCTGCTCGCGGTCGCACAGTCGCTGCAGCGACCCAGCCGCGACGCCCTGATCCCCCGCGTGGTGCGGCACGACGAGCTCGCCGCCGCCATCTCGCTCAACTCCTTCGGCGTCCAGATCGGCCTACTGCTCGGCCCGGCCCTCGGCGGGGTGATGGTCAGCAACGTGGGCATCCCCGCGGCGTACGCGGTGGACGTCACCGGCCTCGCGCTGGCCACGGCGTTCGGAGCCGCACTGCGCCGCTACCCGCCGGTCGACCGCAGCAACCCGCCGAGCTGGGCCTCGATCGTGTCCGGGCTGCGCTACGCCGTGGGCCGCCGCGACCTGCTGGGCACCTACGTGATCGACATGGCCGCGATGTTCTTCGCCATGCCCATCGTGCTGTTCCCCGCGCTGGCCCAGGACATCTTCAGGCGGCCCGAGCTGCTCGGCGTGCTCTACACCGCGGAGGTCGTCGGCAGCATGGTCGCCACCCTGACGAGCGGCTGGACCAGGCGGTTCCACCACCACGGCCGCGCCGTCGTCGTCGCCTCCATGGGCTACGGCGCGTCGGTCGCGCTGATGGGTCTGGCCCCCGACATCTGGCTGGCGATCGGCTGCTTCGCGCTGGCCGGCGCCTGCGACATGGTCAGTGGTCTGTTCCGTGGGCTGATCTGGCACCAGACGATCCCCGACGAGATGCGCGGCCGCATGGCCGGCGTCGAGATGCTCGGCTACTCGCTCGGCCCGCTCGGGGGTCAGGCCCGCAGCGGTGTGGTGGCCGACGCGACGTCGGTGCGCACCTCGATCGTCAGCGGCGGGATGCTCTGCGTGGTCGGTGTCGCCGCGACCACGGCCTGGCTGCGCGAGTTCTGGATCTACGACGACCGCACGGACGAGCACGCCGTGCGCGAGCGCACGGTCCGGTCCGCGCGTGCAGCTGCGGCCGACGAGGCCTGAGCGCGTGCTCAGTCGGCGCTGGAGCGGGCCCAGATGTTGATGTCGGCGTCGACCGCGTGCCGGTCGATCTCCGCCAGCTCCTCAGCACTCAGGTCACTGCGGTCGAGGGAGTCGAGGTTGGCGTCGAGCTGGCGGACGCTGCTCGCACCGATCAGCACCGAGGTGACCCGCTCGTCACGCAGCGCCCACACGAGCGCGAGCTGGGCGAGACTCTGACCACGACGCTCGGCCACCTCGTTGAGCGCACGCACCCGGGCCAGGTTCTCTTCGTTGAGCATGCCGGTGTCCAGGGACGTGCCCTGTGCGGCGCGCGAGTCCTCGGGGACGCCGTGCAGGTAGCGGTCGGTCAACATGCCCTGGGCCAGCGGCGAGAACGCGATGCAGCCGATGCCCTCCTGCCCGAGCACGTCGAGCAGCCCCCCCTCGATCCACCGGTTGAGCATCGAGTAGGACGGCTGGTGGATCAGCACCGGCGTCCCCATCGCGGCGAGGATCGCGACCGCCTCGGTGGTGCGCTCCGCCGAGTACGACGAGATGCCGGCGTAGAGCGCCCGCCCCGAGCGGACCGCCGTGTCGAGGGCGCCCATCGTCTCCTCGAGCGGCGTGTCCGGGTCGAATCGGTGGCTGTAGAAGATGTCGACGTAGTCCAGCCCCATGCGCGCGAGCGACTGGTCGAGGCTCGCCAGCAGGTACTTGCGCGAGCCCCACTCGCCGTACGGCCCGGGCCACATGTCGTAACCCGCCTTGGTCGAGATGACCAGCTCGTCACGGTACGGGCGGAAGTCGGCGGCGAAGATGGCGCCGAAGTTCGTCTCAGCCGCGCCGTACGGCGGCCCGTAGTTGTTCGCCAGGTCGAAGTGCGTCACGCCGCGGTCGAACGCCCGGCGCAGGATGGCCCGCTGTGTCTCGACCGGCTTGTCGTCGCCGAAGTTGTGCCAGAGACCGAGCGAGACGGCCGGCAGGTGCAGCCCGCTGCGTCCGCAGCGGCGGTAGGCGAGGCGGTCGTACCTGTCGTCGGCCGCGCGGTAGGGAGGCGGAGTCGTCACGGGCCTCAGTCTTTCACCACCATGCCGTCACCCCTGACAGGTCCGGGGCGGAGAATCGTCGATTTCCCTGACCGAGCCCGCCCGGATGGCGCAGAGTGGGCGCGAGCGCGCCGGGGGCAGGCGGGGGCCGGCCGGGCACCCGCGTCGGTGCGCTCCAAGGCAACCCAGGAGGGGACGACATGGCGCAGGTCATCGACGCAGACGTGGACGTGCTGCGCAAGGGCGTGGCGGGCGAGGTGCTCGTCGCCGGGCAGATCGGGTACGACGAAGCGCGCACCGTCTGGAACGGCGGCATCGACCGCCGACCTGCGGTGATCGTGCGTGCCACGAACGCCGCCGACGTGAGCGCGGCCATCGGCTTCGCCCGGTCCCGGGGGCTGGAGATCGCCGTGCGCGGCGGTGCGCACAGCACTGCCGGCGCGTCCGTGGTCGACGACGGCCTGATGATCGACCTCAGCCTGATGAACACCACCGAGGTGGACCCCGTCTCCCGGCGGGCGAGGGTCGGCGGTGGCGCGACGCTGGCCCAGCGGGACACCGCGACCCAGGAGCACGGGCTGGCCGCTCCGGCCGGCATCGTCGGTCACACCGGTGTCGGCGGGCTCACCCTCACCGGAGGCATGGGCTGGCTGACCCGCAAGCACGGGCTGGCGCTGGACAACGTCGTCTCGGTGGAGATCGTGACAGCCGACGGCGCTGTCCGCCGGGCCTCGCAGGAGGAGAACGCCGACCTCTTCTGGGCGGTGCGCGGCGGCGGC
>JAVEDG010000315.1 GCA_030841245.1 Actinomycetota bacterium | reverse complement strand
ACCAGGGGTTTTGTTCCCGCCAGGTCGGGCACGAGCCCGAGTGCCGGCTCCTTCATGGCGAACTGGACGTCCTCGGCCACCACGCGCAGGTCGCAGGCCAGGGCCAGCTGGAAGCCGGCCCCGACGGCGTGCCCCGCGACAGCCGCGATGCTCACCACCCGGTCGTCGCGCCACCAGGTGAACGCCTCCTGGAACCCGGCGATCGTCGCGTCGAGGGCCGCGTCGTCCATCGCGCCCAGATCGGCGAGCGTCGGCTCCCCGGGGATGCCGCCGGGGGTGAACATGGCCCGGTCCAGCCCGGCGGAGAAGGACGGGCCGGTGCCTCGCAGCACCACGACGCGCGCTCCGGAGTCGAGGACCCGGCGTCCGGCCGCGGCCAGCTCACGCCACATCTGCGGTGTCTGGGCGTTCCGCAGCTCGGGCCGGGCGAGCGTCACCGTGGCCAGGGGTCCGGCGAGATCGAGCCGGACGCCGTGCGTGGTCGCGCCTCCGGCGTCGGCCGGCGCAGGTGCGTCTGCCGCGGGCCGGTCCGCGCCCGGCGTCGTCGCGGGCGCTCGGCCGGTCAGGACTTCTTACCGCGGGTCGCGCCGCCCCGGCCCCGCAGCGCCACCCCGGACTCGCTCAGGATCCGGTGCACGAAGCCGTAGGAGCGGCCGGTCTCGGCCGCGAGGGCGCGGATGCTCGAACCGGATCCGTAGCGCCGCTTGAGATCGGCAGCCAGCCTGTTCCGTTCCCCGCCGGTGATCCTGGCGCCCTTCTTCAGCTCAGCCACGCCCGCCTCCTCATCGATAGACGATCGCGATGGGGTCCATGATCGCCCGTCGGGGCGACGCTGGCTAGACCGGGGTCCCGGGCGCACCGGCCGGCTGGTTACGGTCTGCCGGTGCGCGCACAGACGGTTCTCGCCCGCGACAGGTCCTTCCTGGTGCTCGACGTCGGGTCGGGGGACGTCGACGCGGGCTCGGACGCGCTGGCCGGGTTGTTCGTCGCAGACACCCGCCACCTGTCCGTGTGGCGGCTCCGCCTCGACGGCGAGCCGCTCCGCCAGCTCTCCGTCACGACCACCGGGAACACGTCCCGACACGTGTTCCTCCCGGATTCGACGCGCGACGTCGGGCCTCTGGTCACCGTGCAGGTCTGGCGGCACCTCGGGCCGGGACTGCTCACGGAGCAGGTCGCGGTCCTCGGCCACGCCGACTGCGTGGTCCACCTGGACCTCGAGGCGGGCGCGGACTTCGTGGACCAGTTCATGCTCCGGACGGACTCCCGGCGCGCCGGGCAGCAGCGCCGCGAGCCGCTGCCGGAGGGTCTCGCGCTCGTCTACGAGCGGGGCCGGTTCCGTCGTACGACGCGGGTCACCGCGACAACGCAGCCGGCCGTGACCGCCACCGGGCTGCGCTGGCGGGTACCCGTCGTACGGGGCGGCTCCTGGACGACCACGCTCCGGGTCAGCGCTGGGACGGACGCGCCTGATGGCCACGACGTCGACGACGGGTCAGGGATCGCCGACCTGCAGGCCCGGGACGAGGCCGACGACGACACCTTCCTGGCCGGTGCTCCCGCCCTGACGACCGACTGGCCCGGGCTGGCCGAGTGCTACGACCGGGCGTTGGCGGACCTGGCGCTGCTGCGGGTCCGGCTCGCCGTCGCGGACGGCCCGGTGCCGGGTGCCGGCATCCCGTGGTTCCTCACGCTGTTCGGCCGCGACAGCCTGCTGACCAGCTATTTCGCGCTGCCGTACCTGCCCGAGCTGGCGGCGGCCACCCTGCGCGCACTGGCGGCCACCCAGGGCCGGGTCGACGACCCCGATCGCGAAGAGCAGCCGGGCAAGATCCTGCACGAGTGGCGGTCGGGTGAGTCGACCGAGTGCGGCGACCTGCCCTTCGGCCGCTACTACGGCACGGTCGACGCGACACCGCTGTTCCTCGTGCTGCTCGACGAGTACCACCGCTGGACGGGCGACGACACCCTCGTGGCCGAGCTCGAGCAGAGCGCCCGCGCCGCCCTGCGCTGGCTGGACGGCTTCGGTGACGGCTATCTGACCTACCTGTCCCACCATCCCCGCGGCCTGGTCAACCACTGCTGGAAGGACTCGGCCACCTCGATGCGCTTCGCCGACGGCAGCACCGCCGTCGGACCGATCGCGGTGTGCGAGGCGCAGGGATACGCGTACGACGCCTGGCGGCGCGTGGCGCGCCTCGCGGCCGGGATCTGGCGCGACGACGCCCTTGCCGCCGACTGTGAGCGGGCCGCGGGCGAGCTGCGCGCCCGGTTCTCCCGGGACTTCTGGATGCCCGCACGCGGCTACCCGGCGCTGGCCCTGGACGGGGAGGGGCGCCAGGTCGACGCGATCACGTCCGACGCCGGGCACCTGCTGTGGAGCGGGATCCTCGACCGGGACCGGGCCGACGCGGTCGCCCGCAGGGTCGTCGGGACCACGATGAGCTCCGGCTGGGGGGTGCGGACCATGGCCGCCGACGAGGCGGCGTACAACCCCGTGGAGTACCACAACGGGACGGTGTGGCCGCACGACACCGCCATCGTCGCTGCGGGGCTGGCGCGCTACGGTCACCGGCAGGCGGCCGCCGACCTGGCCGCCGCCGTCATCGAGGCCGCGACGCACTTCGACCACCGGCCGCCGGAGGTGTTCGCGGGCTACACGAGGGAGGAGACCGGGACCCCGGTGCCGTACCCGACCGCCTGCTCCCCCCAGGCCTGGGCCTCGGCGGCGGTGCTCTCGCTCGTCACGACCACGCTCGGCCTCGCCCCCGACCGGGCGGCGACTCCGGTGCTGCCCCCGCGTGCCACCCGGCTGGAGCTGGGCGGTCGGCGCGGCAGTTGACCTGGTGTTCGGCGGTTGCTCGCGGACATACAGGGGGAGACGTCCGTCTATCGCCGTGATCGTTACGGCGTTAGGCTGCAGCGCACGGGGCCCAGGGCCGCACGCGACGGAGGTCTGTGACTGATGGCAGCGATCGTCCTCGACAAGGTCGACAAGGAGTACGCCGGCGGCGTCAAGGCTGTCGACGCGCTCGACCTCGAGATCCAAGACGGGGAGTTCATGGTGCTGGTCGGCCCGTCGGGGTGCGGGAAGTCCACGGCACTACGGATGGTGGC
>JAVEDG010000466.1 GCA_030841245.1 Actinomycetota bacterium | reverse complement strand
TGGCAGTGACACCCTTGTCGGTCGTGCTGACCTTGGAGGAGTCGCTGAGCAGACCGAGGTAGAGGTCGCCGAGCGTCTGGGCGTGCACCAGCTTTTCAGCCTCCCGCTGGGTCAGCGCGAGCGTCATCAAAGCGCGCGGCGGGGCCTCCGGATTAGCCTTGGTCGGGTCAACGGCCGGCGAGATCGTGGTAGCGCCGACCGCGAGGATCTGGACCCTGGCCAGCAGCAAGCGCGTCGTCGTGTCACCGGACGTGTTGCCGGCAGCAGTGGTTACCCAGACGGCTACCTTCGACCCGGCCTGCAGGAAGCCGGCCACCCGGTTCGGGTCCTGGAAGGAGAAACTCGCTGCGATCAGCCCCTTGGGGATCTGCAGGTCAGTCGTGCCGGCGTTGGCTGCGCTGCCGAACATTGCGGAGACGATCTGCTGGCCCTGGAAGATCGTGCCGAGGGCGACCTGGCCCTGCAGCGCGGCAGGGTTGCCGACGACGCCAGTCGCCTGGTCGTTGCTCGCCACCTTCTTGAGCACCATGCTCCCGGCGGCTACGGCCTGGTCTGCCGTAGTGCCCGCGCTGATGTTCTCCGCGGCTACCAGCACGGTGACGGGGCTCTGGTCAGCAATCGCCCGATCGTTCGCGTTCTTGGCGTACAGGTAGACCAGGGTCGTGCCGATCGCCGCGATCACGATGGCAGAGATGAGAAGTGCTACGCGACGCCCCACCGATGGCTCCTTGCTGTCGTCGCTCGTGATGTCGTTGGTGCATCGTCACGATGCCCTGTCAGCCTGAGTCCGCGCAGGCATTCCGTCAGATTGGTCCGTTTGGTCGGTTACCTGCCTAATTCGGACTAGTCCCCGGCGCCCTCCTGGGCGGGCGATCACCGGATCAGGGATCCCTCCACTATGGGGATCAGCGTGGTCCGCTTCGTGTTCGGGGTCATGGTCAGCTCGCCCTGACCACGGAGCTCGAGGCGGAGAGCAACGAACTGAGCGCGGGCCTGGGTGTTGACGGCGCCTCCGCCGAACTTGAAGTAGCCGCGCGGCATGAAAAGCGTGCCGTCAACCACGATGTTTGCCTGGCTCGTTAGTTCATCCTTGTTGTTAGCGGTATTCGTCGCGTTATATCGGCTCCACAGGCCGAGGGAGTCGAAGCAACCCGGCGTCGGAGCAGTCACGGTTGTTGTCGCAGCGACACATGCATCGCCGGGCGAGGCACTACGCGCGTACGGGGCAATCCAATTCACGATGCCGACAGTCGGGTCGGAAGGGCTCCCGGTCGAGATGGAAATCCGCCCGCCCACGTACATGAATGACTGAAGGATCGTCAGGTCCGAGGTCCCAGAAAAGTTCAAGTCGCCACCGATGTAGATATTGCCGCCGTCAGGCCCCGTATTGTTCGGATCTACCGTCACGGCGGCGCTGCAATGCCCAAAATTGGTATCGTTGAAAAGCACACAACTGCTGTTGCTCGGGCTCAGGCTGCCTGTCATGACTACTGGGCCGCCGGTGAAGGCGAACTTCACACCATTCGATGACTGAAGGTCGGCACACGTGCTGTATGTGGACCCGACAAAAACGTGATCCGCGGTGATCTTGCAGTTGTTCATCCATGCGGTGCTGGTGCCTGAATTCAACTGATTCGTGAACGTCGAGGGTGCGCTGCCCTTGGAGTAACGGACCCACTGGTCGACGTAGTCGCCCGGCTCGGGAAGCGGATTGTTGGGATCTGGCTCGTAGCAGTTGAAGCGAGACGCGGTTGCCGGGGCGCTTACGGCAGCGGGCAGATCCGGCTCCTGACCGCCACAGTTGTAGCGGCCGGCCCAAGGGGCTGCCGTGACGCGGTCGCCGGGCTCGGGTACGGGGCAGATGTGGGGCGCGGAGGTGCCTAGAGCGAGCCACGCGGTCGTCGTCTGCTGATTTGTGCAATTCGTAACGTCGCCGGCGTTGAAGGCGTTTGACGGACCGGGCGGGTTCGCCAGCAGCGCGTACAGCTGGATCCGAGCCGGCACCACGGCCCCCGTCACCGGGTCCGACCCGTCCAGCGCCCAGATATGGTTTGGAGTGGACTCGGCCTTCAGAACTTTCTTGCCCGTGCAGTTGTCGCCCCCGTTGATGCCGTCGACCTGACCTGAGCCGTCGGAGTCGACCGCGATGAGACCGGAGTGACCGTCGCCGGAGTTCCCGACCGTGACACCGCCGCCACCACCGACTGTCAGGGCGTTGCAGGAGGTCCGGTCGAGGACGACCAAGGGGGCCGGCTCCAAGCCGTTCTTGAAGTCGTAAATCGTGAGACCAACACTGTGCGAGTCGCTTGTCACCCGATGTCCGACCCCGGCGAACACCGCAGAGAACGGCATGTTCTGATCCTGGGCTATCGCTACCCCGACTCTTCGGCAGGCCGGCCCGTCGGTCGTCCCGACGCCCTGAGTGATGGAGGGGTTGCTTACCCGCATGGAGTCGGGGACCATCAGGTCGCTCGTGTCGAGGACGGGCCAGGTGACCTCGATCCGCCTTGATGCGACAACTTCAGTGGCGGTCGACGCAGTCGTCGTGCACGGGTAGCCCGAGTTGGGCCAGATGGTCGAACAGTTGTCCGACCCAGCCGTCGTGATGCCGAGAGTTGCCTCGGCGAACCTCATGGCCTTCTTGCAAGCGGTTCGCGGATCAGGAGTTCCTTGACCGAGTGCCTGCGAGCCGGCTATGGCGCCAGAGTCGCTCGCTGCGCGATTCGTTCGGCGATCCGCCTGGACCATCCCGACGTCGACCACGAGCGACACGATCCCGATCAGGACGACCACGAGTGTGGCGTAGAGAATCGCGTATGCACCGGTATCGTCGCG
>JAVEDG010000276.1 GCA_030841245.1 Actinomycetota bacterium | reverse complement strand
TGAGGCGTCAGCTCGGCTGACGCCACACACCTCGCTCACCTGACCCGGGTTCGGCCGCCGCACCCTACGTCTGAGCCGGGGACCGGGCCTAGTGGCAGTGGTTGCCCGGTTTCGTGCACGTGCTCGTGGGTGTCGGGCTCGGCGACGGCTTTGGTCCCTTGGTCTTCGACGGCTCCGGCGTCGGTGTCGGTGGCGGTCCCTGGCTGATGTAGATCGTCACAGGGCTGCCGCGGAACGCCGAGCTGCCGCCACCGGGCGAGGTGTAGGCGACCGTCCCGGCCGCTGCGTACGACGCGTAGACGGTTGTGCTGGAGACCAGCGGGGAGAAGCCGGCCCTACGGAGCACGTCCTTCGCGTGCTGTACCGACATCCCGGAGACGCTCGGCACCGGTTGCGCGTCGCCCTTGCTGACGCTGGGAGGCGGTGCGGTGAAGTCGCTGATGGGCACACCCTGGAGCGCGCCGAGCATGGTCTCCTGCCAGATCGGACCGGGCAGACAGCCGCCGCAGACGGTCGAGAAGAAGACCCCGCCGATGACGCGGTTCTTCAACGGGTAGCCGCCCCTGGGCGGCGACGGGTTGCCCGCCCAGACGGCGGTCGCGAGCTGTGGTGTGTAGCCGATGAACCAGACGTTGGACCGGCTGTTGGTGGTGCCGGTCTTGCCGGCCGCCGGGCGGCCGATCCCCAGAGCGGAGCCGGTGCCGAACTTGATCACGCCTTGGAGCAGCGAGTTCATGCCGTCAGCGATCTTGGTGTCGAGCACCTGCGAGCAGTGCGCACCCGGCACCTGCAGGTCCCGCCCATGGGAGTTGGTCACCCGGGTGATAGCGATCGAGTCGCAGTGCATCCCGCGGGCGGCGAAGGTGGCGTAGGCCTCGGCCATCGACAGCGGGGCCACCTCGTTGACGCCGAGCGTGAAGGACTTCACCTGCTGAAGCGGCTTCCCGTCGGCTCGGCGGGCACCCAGCGCCGTGGCGATCCGTGCCGGCCGGCAGACACCTGTGCGCTCCTCGAGCTGGGCGAAGTAGGTATTGACCGAGTCGGCGATGCCGGTGGCCATCGTGTAGGTGCCGTTCTCCGACGGGCTCTCGTTGAAGGGCGCCCACGGCTCGGTGAGCGTGCCCGTGCAGGCCTTCATGTCCGTCGTGTGCGTCAGGTGGTACGGCGCGTAGATGCTGTAGTTGAACGGGATTCCCATCTCCAGGGCGGCGGCCGCCACGAACACCTTGAACGTCGACCCGGCCTGGAAACCGTTGCCGCCTTCGTACTTGGCCGGTACCGCGTAGTTCTGCTTGGTCTGGCCCTTGCCGTCACCGAAGAACCGGTTGATGGCCATCGCCTTGATCTTGCCAGTGCCGGGCTCGACGGAGACGACCGCCGAGGCCACCTTGTTCTTGGGCTCGACGTGACGGCGTACGGCGTGCTGGGCGGCCCGCTGGGTGCGGCGGTCCAGCGTCGTCGTAATGGTGAGGCCGCCCTTGAGCAGCAGCTGGACCCGGTCCTCGATGGTCCGGCCGAAGGTGCGGTCGTTCTTGACGACGTTGAGCACGTAGTTGCAGAAGAAGGGCGCCCTCGACGTGTCACAGCCGTTCCCGGTCGACGTCGGGACGTGCAGGTGCAGCTTGGTGGCCTTCGCCTTGTCCGCCTCGGCCTGGGTCAGGTAGCCGACCTGGGCCATCCGGTCCAGCACGATGTCGCGGCGGGCCTTGGCCCGCACGGGGTTGCGGATCGGGTCGAACGCGGTCGGCTGCTGCACGATGCCCGCCAGCAGAGCCGCCTCGGGCGTCGTCAGTGCTCTGGCGTGCTTGTCGAAGTAGTGCAGCGACGCCGACTCGATGCCGTAGGCACCGGAGCCGAAGTAGGCGATGTTCAGGTACCGCTGGAGGATCTCAGCCTTGCTGTAGCGCTCCTCGAGGGCCACCGCGTAGCGCAGCTCGCGGATCTTGCGGCTGTAGGACTGCTCCGTAGCGGCCCGCTCGGCCAGGATCCGCTTCTTCGGGTTCTTGATGTTCTGGGCCGACTCGAGCAGCACCTGTTTGACGTACTGCTGGGTCAGGGTCGATCCGCCCTGGGTGCCCTGGCCGGACTGGTTGTTGACGAAGGCGCGCAGGGTGCCACGCAGGTCGATGCCCCCGTGGTCGTAGAACCGGGAATCCTCGATCGCCACGATCGACTGCCGCATGACGGGGGCCACCCGGGTGAGGGGCACCGAGATGCGGTTCTCGTAGAAGAAGTGCGCCAGGACGTGCCCGTCGGAGGTGAGGATGGTCGAGCGCTGGGGCAGCGGAGGGATCTTGAGCTCGGCCGGGAGGCTCTCGAAACCGTTCGCGCTGTTGCGGGCGATGAGCCCGAGACTGCCCAGGACCGGGAGGGCCAGACCGGCGACAAGGACCCCCGACAGGACGCTGACCCCGAGGAATAGTCCCAACCGCGTCAGGAACCCGCTTTCGGGGCTCGGACGCAGCGTGCTCATGGTGCATCAGACTACGATGCCGGTCGATCAGCCCGATGGAGTAGTCCGTACTGACTAGGTCAAATTGGACCGAACGGTTCTGTTGACCGAAGCGTCCGGTTCCGTACCGTCCTAGACGCGGTCGTGATCAAAACGACCCACCGCACCGCGGATCACTTGATCCCACCTGCACGTAAGGACGGACCGGTTATGACCTGGGCTGATGACTGGGCCTCTCGGGGAGCTTGCCGCACCAGCGACCCTGACACGCTTTTCGTGCAAGGCGCGGCACAGAACCGCGCGAAGGCTGTGTGCATGGGCTGCCCCGTGCGGACCGAGTGTCTGTCCGACGCGCTGGACAACCGCGTGGAGTTCGGGGTCTGGGGCGGGATGACCGAGCGTGAGCGTCGGGCGCTGCTGCGTCGTCGGCCGAACGTCACGTCCTGGCGTCACCTGCTCGAGACCGCACGCGACGAGTACGAGCTGGGGCTGCGCCCCGGCCAGCTGCTGGTGGCGATGTAGCCGGGCGCAGCCACAGCTGCCGAGCAGCAACGGGGAAGATCGGGGCGGTCCTGGGAGGGGAGGACCGTCCCGTTCCGTGTCTCGTGGACCGGATCGGCCTCAAGCCGGCTCCGCCAGCGCGGCCCCGACGACCCGCAGCCCGTGGAGGTCGTGCACGTCTCCCGGCTGAGCGGGTACGTCGGCCACCGCGACCCGGGGGTGGGCGGCGGTGAACCGCGCCAGCAGCCGCTGCTCCCGCTTCACCAGCCGCATCCGGTCGGCATGCAGCCGGAGCAGGTCCGCCGTGAGCGGGTGGTCGTCGGCCTCGTCGAGGGTCTCGGCCCCGGCCAGCGCCCGTTCGGCCGACAACGAGCCGGCCCCGCTGACGTGCACCCGGTTGAGCACCAGACCGGCCAGTGGCATCTGCTCAGCCGCTAGTCGCTCGACGAAGTAGGCCGCCTCCCTCAGCGCGTCCCGTTCCGGGGCGGCGACGACGAGGAAGGCGGTCCCCGAGGTCTTCAGCAGCTGGTACGTCGCATCGGCCCGCTCCCGGAACCCCCCGAACATCGTGTCCAGGGCGACCACGAAGGTCCGCATGTCCTTGAGCACTTGGGCGCCGAGGATCTTCGTGAGCGCTCCGGTCATCGCGGCGAAGCCGGCTCCGAGGACCTTGAGATAAGCCCGCCCGCCACCCCTGGCGCCACCGAGGAGGACCCGGATGAACCGCCCGTCGAGGAACGAGCCCAGCCGGGCGGGGGCGTCGAGAAAGTCCAGCGCCGACCGGCTCGGCGGTGTGTCGACCACGATGAGGTCCCAGCGGTCCTCGGCCCGCAGCTGGCCGAGCTTCTCCATCGCCATGTACTCCTGGGTGCCTGAGAAGCTCGACGACAGTGACTGGTAGAAGGGGTTCGCCAGGATGGCGCGCGCCCGCTCCGGGCTGGCATGGGCGAGCACGACCTCGTCGAAGGTCCGCTTCATGTCCAGCATCATCGCGTCGAGCCGGCCGCCCGCGGCTTCGTCGACCCCAGCGACCTCTCGGGGGGTGTTGTCCAGCTCGACCAGGCCCATCGACGCCGCCAGCCGGCGCGCCGGGTCGATGGTCAGCACGACCACCTGTCGCCCCTGCTCGGCGGCACGAAGGGCAAGGGCTGCGGCTGTCGTGGTCTTGCCGACCCCTCCGGACCCGCAGCAGACGACGATGCGCGTTGCCGGGTCGCGAAGCATCGGGTCGACGGCGAGTGCCGGCGCCCGCCCGCTCATCCGCGGTCCCGCGGGCGCACCTGGGTGGCCGTCATGCGGCGCCTTGCTGGCAGAGCCGCTCGGCGAGCAGGTAGAGCGCCCCGAGGTCGATGCCGTCCGGCAGCAGGGGCAGCTGGTACATCGGTCGGCCCAGCGCGGCCAGGGTCTTGCGCTGGGTCTTCTCCAGCGCGACTCGCTCGGCGTGCTCGGCGGCCTCCGCGAGCAGCGCGTCGACGACGGCCTCACCCGAGCGGACTCCAGCCGCCTTCAGCCCGGCGGCCACCTCGCCGCGGTCGACCAAGCCCTTGCGTACGGCGGTGAGCTCGCGGGCCCGCAGCAGCGGCTCCCGCACGGTGTTGACCACCACCGCCCCCACGGCGAGCCCGGCGCGGGACAGCTCGGCGACCGCGTCACAGGTCTCCTGGACCGGCATCTCCTCGAGCAGGCTGACCACGTGCACGGCGGTCTGCGGCGACTCCAGCAGCTTCATGATCGACTGGGCCTGGCTGCGGATCGGGCCGACCCGGGCCAAGCCGACCACCTCGGCGTTGACCCCGAGGAACCGCCCGATCCGCCCGGTGGGCGGTGCGTCCAGCACGACTGTGTCATACCGCCGACCCCGCCCGGGCTTGCGGCGTACGGCCTCGTACAGCTTGCCGGTGAGCAGCACGTCGCGCATGCCAGGTGCGATGGTCGTCGCGAAGTCGATGGCGCCGAGCCGCCGCAGTCCGCGTCCGGCGCGCCCCAGCCGGTAGAACATGTCGAGGTACTCCAGCAGGGCGGCCTCGGCGTCGACGGCCAGCGCGTAGACCTCACCGCCCCCTGGCCCGACCGCGACCTTGCGCTCCTCGTAGGGCAGCGGGGGCACGTCGAAGAGCTGGGCGATCCCCTGGCGCCCCTCCACCTCGACCAGCAGCACCCGGCTGCCGTCACCGGCCAGGGCCAGCGCAAGGCCCGCGGCGACCGTCGTCTTCCCCGTGCCGCCCTTGCCGGTCACGACGTGGAGCCGCACTCCGTCCCAGTCGGGGTCGCGCCTGGCCATGCGGCGAGCGTAAACGGCCTTGCGGGTCCTCCGGTCACCAGGCCGTCGAGGGCGTCCACGAACCGTGCACCCGGCGCAACCGGTCGACGATCTCGCCGACCGTCGCGTAGGCGCGAACCGCCGCGATGCATGCCGGGACCACGTTCTCGCCCGCTCCGGCCGCCTCCTCGAGTGTCGCCAGCGCAGCGTCGACCGCGGCGGAGTCACGGCCGGCCCGGACCTGCCGGAGCCGCGCGCACTGCTCCTGCTCCAGCCCGGCGTCGACGGTGAACACCTCGAGCGGCTCGGTCGGCGACGCGTGCCTGTTGACGCCGATCACGGCCCGCTCACCGGTCTCCACCTGCTGAGCCAGCCGGTAGGCCCCCTCGCCGAGCTGTTCGGCGAACCAGCCCGACTCGATGCAGGCCAGGGCACCGCCGCGCGCGTCGATGTCGTCGAGCAACGTGGTGATGCGGCCCTCCAGCTCGTCGGTCAGGGCCTCTACGGCGTAGGAGCCCGCCAGCGGGTCGACGGAGTCGAGCACCCCGGACTCGGCCGCGACGACCTGCTGGGTGCGCAGCGCCAGGGTCGCGGCTGCCTCGGTCGGAACGCCCAGCGCCTCGTCGTACGCCGAGACGTGCATCGTCTGGACTCCGGCGAGCGCGGCCGCCATCGCTTCGACGGACGCGCGCACGACGTTGTTCATCGGCTGTTGCGCGGTCAGCGTGGAGCCGGCAGTGAAGGCGAAGATGCGCAGCTGCTGCGAGCGCGGGTCGGTGGCCCCGTAGGTGTCGCGCATCAGGTAGGCCCAGACCCGTCGCGCTGCGCGGAACTTCGCGACCTCCGGCAGGAAGTCCATCGTGATGGCGAGGAAGGTGAACAGTGTCGGCGCAACGTCGTCGACGGACAGCCCGCGGCGGACCGCCTCGTCGAGGTACGCGCGGGCGTTGGCGAAGGTGAACGCGATCTCCTGCGCGGCGTCGGCCCCGGACTCGCGGATGTGGTAGCCGGACATGGCGAGCGGCACCCAGCCGGGCAGGATGCGGGCGACGTGCTCGACGGTGTCGACGGCCAGGCGCATCGACGGCTCCGGCGGGAAGATCTGGGTGCCGCGCGCGATGAACTCCTTGAGCACGTCGTTCTGGATGAACAGGCCGAACTCGCTCGGCTCGACGTCACGCTTCTCCGCGAGCGCGATGAAGAACGCGGCCCAGATGAAACCGATCGAGTTGGCCGTGGTGCGCACCTGGGTGATGGTCTCGAGCGGGATGCCGTCCATCAGCGTCTCGATGTCGGCGAGCGAGTCGATCGCGACGCCGACCCGGCCGACCTCCCCGGAGGCGCGCGGGTCGTCGGAGTCCAGACCCATCTGGGTGGGCAGGTCGAGTGCGACGGAGAAGCCGGTCACGCCCGCGTCGAGCAGGGCGCGGAAGCGCTTGTTGCTGTCCGCGGGGGAGCCGAACCCGGCGTACTGGCCCATGATCCAGGGCTTCGGCTCGGCCGAGACGCCGCGGGTGAACGGGAACTCGCCCGGGTGCTCGGCGTCGTCGGGCGCGTAGTCGGGGCGCATCCGGTCGGTCACGGCGCTCCGCCGGCGGCGAGGCGCTCGCGCAGCACCTTCTTGGCGATCTTGCCGGTGGAGCTGAGCGGGAACTCGGTGACCCGGTAGAGGTCCTTGGGTTTCTTGTACGACGAGAGGCGGGCCCGGCAGTGGGCGAGCACGTCCTCGTCGGCGACCGTTGCGCCGGCGCGCACCGTGTAGACGGCTGTGACGCGTTGGCCCCAGTCGGCGTCGTCGACCCCGACCACAGCCACCTCGGCGACGCCCGGCACCTCGGCGATCACCTCCTCCACCTCGCGCGGGTAGATGTTGTAGCCACCCGAGATGATCATGTCGCCCTTGCGATCGACGAGATAGAGCCGGCCGGTCTCGTCAAGGCGGCCGAGGTCGCCGGTGTGCAGCCACCCCTCGACGACCGCCTTGCCGAGGTCGTCGCGCGCCTCGGCGTTCCAGTAGGCCTTCATCACATGGTCGCCGCGGGTGACGACCTCGCCCACGTCACCGGTCGGGACCGGTTTGCGGTCCTCGTCGACGACGCCGAGCTCGACGCCGACTGCGGGTCGACCGGCGGAGGTGAGCAGCTCGGGCTCGTCGGCCAAGCCGCGCTCGTGGTCGGCGGCGTCGAGGACCGTCACGGGCGGGATCGCCTCGACCAGGCCGTAGTACTGCACGAGTGACGGCGTGATGCGGTCGTGCGCCTGGCGCATCTGCTCCGGTGGCATCGGTGCACCGGCGTAGCCGAGCATCTTCAGCCCGCGCATCCGGTCCCGGTCGACGTCCTGTCGCGCGAGCAGCCGCGCCACCATCGTCGGCACCAGCGCGGTGTGGGTCGCGCCGCGGTGCTCGACCGCGTCCATGAAGGCCTCGGGGTCCCACGTCTCGAGCACGATCTGGGTGGCTCCCGCGACGAGGAACGGCAGCACGAACAGCCCGCTGGTGTGCGTGATCGGACCGGCGTGGACGTAGACGTCGGTGGGTCCTGGTGGTCCGCCCAGCACGTCGGCGGTCATGTTGACGACGTTGGCGAACCAGTTGCGGTGGGTGCGCTGCGCCCCCTTGGGGTGACCGGTCGTGCCGCTCGAGTAGTGCAGCCCGCACAGCGCGTCGGCGGCGACGGGGTCCAGCGGCGCCGTGGCTGCGGAGTCGAGCAGCTCGTCGTACGCCGTGCCGGGTCCGTCTCCGACGACGACGACGCGGCCGGGCAGTCCGTCACGGAGGTCCTGGGTGGGCTCGGCGAACCGCGCGTCGTAGACCATGGCCGCGGCGCCGCAGTCGTCGGCGATGCGTTCCCAGTCGCGCCGGTGCAGCCGGTGGTTGAGGGCGACCCGAACCAGGCCGGCGCTGCGGATCGCGAGGTCGGTCTCGACGTACGTCGTGGAGTTGGCCTGCAGGTCGAGCACCCGGTCGCCGGGCTGCAGGCCCGTCGCACGCAGCCCGTTGGCGACGCGGACGACCCGGTCGCCGAGCTCGGCGAAGGGCAGGGTGCGCACGGGCCCGTCGACGGCGACGCGGGCCGGAAAGCGCCGCGCGGCGCGGGCGACGAGCGTGGCGACGTCCATCAGCCCGATCCTCGCACTCGCCGGGTGGCGGCGCCCTTGTCCTTCTGGCCGCCGGCTGCCGGGTCTCCTGCGCGCCGGAGAGGCGCGCCGGCGTGGCTCATGCGGGAGTCTCGGGCGCGACGTAGCCGGCGTCGAGGATGCTCACGCCGTCTGGTTGCACTGCGACCGGGTTGAGGTCCAGCTCGTAGCCAGCCGGCCAGCCGCCCGTCAGGTCGCTGAGCCGGACGAGCAGGTCGACGAGGGCCGCGACGTCGAGCGGGTCGCGGCCACGCGCACCGTGCAGCACGGCTGCGCCGCGTAGCTGGCCGACCATGCTGCGCGCCTCCGCTTCACCGATCGGCAGCAGCCGGAAGACGGCGTCGTCGATGACCTCGGCCAGCACGCCACCGGAGGCCAGGGTGACGACCTGGCCGAGCGGGGTAGGTGCGACGCCGACCAGCACCTCGGCTCCGCCCGCGACCATCTCCTCGACGAGGACGTCGCCGCCGAGCGCGGCCAGTCGCTTGTACGTCGCCGCCGCGTCGTCGGCGGAGACGTCGACCGCGACCGCGCCGGCTTCCGTCTTGTGCAGCATCCCGGGGACAACCGCCTTGAGCACGGCCCGCGCGCCCAGGTCGTCGACGACTCGCCGGGCGTCGTCGCCGTCGCGAGCGAGCCGCCCGCGCGGGACCGGGAGGCCGGCTGCGGCGAGCAGCGCCTTGAGCTCGACCTCGGTCGCACCCGACTCGGGTGCTGACAGCGCCACCGGCTCCTTGTGCGCCTCGGTGACGGCCGCGTCCCCGAGGGGTGCGGCAGCCGGGTCACCTGTTCCGTCGGGTCCGACCTCGATGGCGGCCGACCGCCCGCGGGCTGCGGCAGCCGTGCCACCGGTTCCGTCGGGTCCGCTGCTGTGGCCCCGCGGTCGGGTGTCCCAGAGCGCGGCCAGGGCACGCACCGCCCTGGCCGGGGTCGGGTAGGTCGCGATGCCGGCGGTGCGCAGGGCGGCGGCGGCCCT
>JAVEDG010000259.1 GCA_030841245.1 Actinomycetota bacterium | reverse complement strand
GCTCGGAGACCCCATGGATCCCGACACGGACCAGGGCCCGCTGGTCTCCCGCCGCCAGCAGGAGCGGGTGGCCGGTTTCGTGGACCGGGCCAGGTCGGGTGGGGCCAAGGTCGTGCGTGGCGGTGTGATCCCGGGCGGCGCCCTGGCCAAGGGGGCCTACTACGAGCCGACCCTCGTGACCGACGCCCCGCAGGACGCCGAGATCGTCCAGGACGAGGTGTTCGGGCCGGTCCTGGTCGTGCTGCCCTTCGACTCCGACGACGAGGGCCTCGACCTGGCCAACGACACCCCGTTCGGGCTTGCGGCGTCGGCGTGGACCCGAGACGTCTACCGTGGGCTGCGTGCAACCCGCGAGATCAGGGCCGGCTGCGTCTGGGTCAACGACCACATCCCGATCATCAGTGAGATGCCGCACGGGGGCTACGCCGCCAGCGGCTTCGGCAAGGACATGTCCACGTACTCCTTCGAGGAGTACACGAACGTCAAGCACGTGATGTACGACGGCACGGCGGTCGCCAGGAAGCCCTGGCACCGGACCATCTTCGGGGACGGCCGGGAGCCCCAAGGGCGCCCCACTACGGAGGATCGATGACAGAGCAGGACGACGTACAGATCTCCGCTGCACTGCTGCGTGGGCTGACCAGCCGCCGCACCCTGCTGCGGGGTGCTGGGGGAGCGGCTCTGGTCGCGGGCCTCGCGGCCTGCGGCGCGTCGGGGACAGCGCAGAAGAAGAACGCCAAGGCCCAGGCGGCCAAGGACCTGTCCTCCACCGAGCACGTCGTCAACTGGTCCAACTGGCCGGAGTACATCGACGTCGGCAAGAACCAGTCCCACCCCACACTGGACGCGTTCACCAAGAAGACCGGCATCAAGGCCAACTACACCGAGGACTACAACGACAACGACGAGTTCTTCGCCAAGGTCAAGCCACAGCTCTCGACGGGCAAGGACACCGGCCGAGACACCTGGTGCAGCACCGACTGGATGGTGGCCCGGCTGATCCGGCTCAACTGGGTCCAGCAGCTGGACAAGGCGAACATCCCCAACGCCAAGAACCTCGAACCGGACCTGCAGAACGTCGAGTACGACCCCGGCCGCAAGTACTCCCTGACGTGGCAGAGCGGTTTCACTGGCTTGGCCTAAAACCCCAAGGTGACCGGCGGCAAGAAGATCGAGACGATCGACCAGCTGCTGACCGACCCGGCCATCAAGGGCAAGGTCACGCTGCTCACGGAGATGCGTGACACCGTCGGGCTGACCCTGCTTTCCCAGGGCAAGGACCCGGCAGACTTCACCGACGACGACTTCAACGCGGCGATCGCCAAGCTGCAGAAGGCCAAGGACGCGGGCCAGCTCAAAGGCTTCACCGGGAACGAGTACGCCAAAGGGCTGGCGTCCGGCGACATCGCCGCCTGCATGGCCTGGACCGGAGACGTCGTCCAGCTGCAGCCGGACAACCCTGACCTCGGCTACATCCTGCCCGACACGGGCTTCATGATCTGGTCGGACAACTTCGTCATCCCCAACAAGGCACGGCACAAGACCAACGCCGAGAAGCTGATCAACTACTACTACGAGCCCGCGACCATGGCCACGGTCGAGGACTGGGTCAACTACATCTCGCCGGTCGTCGGGTCCAAGGAGGCGCTGCTCAAGCAGGACCCCTCGGTCGCGAAGAACCAGCTCATCTTCCCGTCCGCCGCCACGTTGAAGAACTCGCACGTGTTCAAGGGCTTGAGCGCGACACAGGAGACGCAGTACAACCAGGCGTTCCAGAACCTCGTGGGCGGCTGATAGATGACGGACGCGTCGACGGAGCAGGTTCGCTCGGAGCCCGTCTCCGGGCGTGCTGCCGCGGGCAAGGCGACCGCAGCGCACGGTGGGGGCGACCTCCAGATGAGGAGCCTCACCAAGCGCTTCGGCACGTTCACCGCGGTCGACGACCTCGACCTGGTGATCCCGCAGGGCTCGTTCTTCGCCCTGCTGGGACCCTCCGGGTGCGGCAAGACGACGACGCTGCGGATGGTCGCCGGGCTCGAGGAACCCACGGCCGGCACCATCTCCATCGGCGCTGAGGACATCACCGCCACCCGGCCGTACAAGAGGCCGGTCAACACCGTGTTCCAGAGCTATGCGCTGTTCCCGCACCTGGACATCTTCGAGAACGTCGCGTTCGGGCTGCGGCGCCGCGGCTCGAAGAACATCAAACAGCAGGTCAACGAGGCGCTGGAGCTGGTGGAGCTGGCTCAGATGGGCCGGCGCAAGCCGGGTCAGCTCTCGGGGGGGCAGCAGCAGCGGGTCGCGCTGGCGCGGGCGATCGTCAACCGGCCGTCGGTGCTGCTGCTCGACGAGCCGCTCGGCGCGCTCGACCTCAAGCTGCGGCGGCAGATGCAGATCGAGCTCAAGCGGATCCAGACCGAGGTCGGCCTGACCTTCGTCCACGTCACCCATGACCAGGAGGAGGCCATGACCATGGCCGACACCATCGCGGTCATGAACCAGGGACGGATCGAGCAGATGGGCGGCCCGACCGACCTCTACGAGAACCCCACCACCACCTTCGTCGCGAACTTCCTGGGCCAGTCCAACCTGGTGCGGGCGAAGGTCACGAGCCGCGGGTCCGACGTGCTGGAGGTCGAGGCCGAGGGGCAGGCGTTCACGCTGCCCGCGCGTCGCAGCTTCTCCGACTCGGACGAGATCTGGTTCGGCGTGCGCCCGGAGAAGCTCAGCATCGGCCAGGGCGACGCGGCGGAGGGCCTGCGGGGCGTCATCACCGACACGTCCTTCATCGGTGTCTCGACGCAGTACCTGGTGCGCCTGCCCTGGGGACAGGAGATCACCGCCGTTCGGCAGAACGACGGTGCCCCGATCCTTCGGCCCGGCGAGCAGGTGACGCTGACCTGGGACCCCCGTCACGCCTTCGCGCTCGACGCGTCGCAGGACGCGCACGCCGGTGAGGACTTCGGTGAGGGCGAGCTGCTGGGGAGCAAGGGTTGAGCGCACCGGCCCCGGACACCGTCGCCGGGCTCCCCGGTGGCGCCGGGCCGCCGGTGGCCGAGACTCCACGGAGCCACCGCGGCCGATGGACGCCCTACCTGCTGCTGTTCCCGGGTGTGGCCTGGTTGCTCGTCTTCTTCGTCGTCCCGATGGCCTTCCTCGCATCGCAGTCCCTGCAGCAGGGCTCGATCGAGACCGGCTACTCCGTCACCTGGCACATCCAGACCTACGGTGACGCGCTCTCGGCGTACTCCTCGCAGTTCATCCGGTCCCTGGTGTACGCCGCCACGGCCACCGGCCTCGCCCTGCTGATCGGCTACCCGCTGGCCTACGCCATCGCGTTCAAGGTCGGCCGCTGGAAGAACGTGCTGCTCGTGCTCGTCATCGCGCCGTTCTTCACCAGCTTCCTGATCCGCACCTTGGCCTGGCAGACGATCCTGTCGACGCAGGGCCCGGTCTACTCGATCGTCAACCACACCGGGCTGCTCGCGGTGCTCAAGTGGGTCCACCTGGTCAACAGCGACCAGCTGCTGAGCACGCCCTTCGCGGTGATCATGGGCCTGACCTACAACTTCCTGCCGTTCATGACCCTGCCCCTCTATGCCAGCCTGGAGCGGATCGACATGCGGCTGCTCGAGGCCGGCAACGACCTCTACGCGTCCCCGTTCACGGCGTTCCGCAAGGTCACCTGGCCGCTCTCCATGCCCGGGGTCGTCGCCGGCACGCTGCTCACCTTCATCCCGGCGGCGGGCGACTACATCAACTCCAAGCTGCTGGGCAACCCCGACACGACGATGATCGGTCAGGTCATCGACGGGGAGTTTCTGCGGGTGCTCGACTACCCGACCGCCGCGGCCCTCTCGTTCACCCTGATGGTGACGATCGTCATCATCGTCGTGGCCTACATCCGCCGCGCCGGGACCGAGGAGCTGGTCTAGTCGTGGTCGCGCTGCTCTGGACCCTCGCCCTGCTCGACGCCGCGGTCCTCGCCTACTTCCTCATCCGCTCCCTGGTCAACGGGCGGGGGCCGGTGCGGTGGCTGCGCGAGAACGTCATCCTCATCATCGCGGTGCTCTCGTTCGAGTACCTGCTGCTGCCCAACATCGTGGTCGTGCTGTTCAGCTTCAACCAGCCCAACGGCCGCTTCAACTACACCTGGACCAGGTTCTCGCTGCACGCGTGGCAGCACCCGTGCGACGCCGCCGGGATGTGCTCGTCGCTCGGGCTGAGCCTCAAGATCGGGCTCGTCGCGACGCTCGCGGCGACCGTGCTCGGCACGCTGATCGCCTTCGCACTGGGCCGGCACCGGTTCCGCGGACGGGCGTCCACGAACCTGCTCATCTTCATGCCGATGGCCACGCCCGAGGTGGTCATGGGCTCCTCGTTGCTGACCCTCTTCCTCAGCCTCAAGATCCCATTGGGGACGACCGCGATCCTCATCGCGCACGTCATGTTCTGCCTGAGCTTCGTCGTCGTCACGGTCAAGGCGCGCATCGCGAGCATGGACCCTCGGCTCGAGCAGGCCGCAGCCGACCTCTACGCCACCGAGACGCAGGCGTTCCTCCGCGTGACGCTGCCCCTGGTCGCGCCCGGCATCGCCGCCGGCGCGCTGCTGGCCTTCTCGCTGTCCTTCGACGACTACATCATCACCAACTTCAATGCGACGACGGGGTCGATCACGTTCCCGATGTACATCTGGGGCGCCGCGCAGCGCGGCACCCCGGTGCAGATCAACGTGATCGGCACGTTGATGTTCGTGATCGCCGTCCTGGCCGTCCTCGTCGGCCAGACGCTGGGCCGCCGCCGGAGGGTCTGACGACGTGCCGGCGCTCGACCACCGGACGCACGCCGCGCTGCGGGACGTCCGCTACACACCGTTCTGGCTGGACACCGCCGGCGCGCCGCCCGCGGAGCCCGCACTCGTGCGTCGGGTCTCCGCGGACCTCGCTGTCGTCGGTGGCGGTCTCACCGGCCTGTGGACCGCGCTGCTCGCCAAGGAGGCCGACCCCGACCTCGACGTCCTGCTGCTCGAGGGCCGCGTGTCCGGAGGAGCCGCGTCGGGACGCAACGGCGGGTTCTGCTCGGCGAGCCTGACGCACGGGCTCGGCAACGGCGCCGACCGCTTCCCGGACGAGATCGCCACCCTGGTCCGGCTCGGCCTGGAGAACCTCGAGGGCATCGAGTCGACGCTGCAGCGGCACGGCATCGACTGTGGGTGGGAGCGCACCGGCGAGCTTGCCGTCGCCACGGAGCCGTGGCAGCTGGACGCGCTGCGCCGCCACGTCGAGCTGGCGCGCGAGCACGGGGGGAAGGTGGAGCTGCTCGGCGCAGAGGAGACCCGGCGGCGCGTCGCCTCACCGACGTACCTCGGCGCGACCCTGGACCAGGACGGCGTGGCGATGGTGGACCCGGCGCGCCTGGCCTGGGGGCTGCGACAGGTCTGCCTGTCGCTCGGCGTCAGGCTGCACGAGCACACGCCGGTCCGCTCGGTCGAGGACCCGGGGACCGGGCGGCTCACGCTGCACTGCGACCACGGGGAGGTCTCTGCAGGTCGGGTCGCACTCGGCACGGGCGCCTTCTCACCGCTGCTGCGCCGACTGCGGTCCTACGTCGTCCCGGTCTACGACTACGCCCTGATGACCGAGCCGCTCAGCCCGGCGCAGCTCGCCTCGGTCGGCTGGGCCGACCGGCACGGGGTCGCCGACACGGCGAACCTGTTCCACTACTACCGGCTCACCGCCGACAACCGCATCCTGTGGGGCGGCTACGACGCGGTCTACTACTTCGGCGGCCGGGTCACCGACCGCCGGGACCGCAACGACGAGACCTTCGCCCGGCTGGCGGAGCACTTCACGGCCACGTTCCCGCAGCTGGCGGACCTGCGGTTCACCCACGCGTGGGGCGGCGTCATCGACACCTGTTCACGGTTCTGCCAGTTCTGGGGACAGGCGTACGCCGGGCGGCTCGCCTACGTCGCGGGCTACACCGGCCTCGGGGTCGGCGCATCCCGGTTCGGCGCGCGGGTGATGCTTGACCTGCTGTCCGGGCGCCCGACCGAGCTCACCGAGCTGGAGCTGGTGCGCAGCAAGCCGCTGCCGTTCCCGCCCGAGCCGGTCCGGTGGGCGGGCATCGAGCTGACCCGCCGGGCTGCGGCGAAAGCCGACCGGAGGGCTGGTCAGCGAGGCCCCTGGTTGCGCATGCTGGACAGGCTGGGCCTGGGTTTCGACTCGTGAGGGATCATCGGTCGACCGACCACCGGTCACCACAGAGAGGGGTCGTGCGATGACCAACCGGATCACGCACTGGATCGACGGCAAGCCGTGGGGGGCGGTGGCCGAACGTTCGGGCGACGTCTACAACCCGGCGACCGGCGTGGTCAGCGGCAGCGTCGACTTCGCCTCGGCGGCGGTGGTCGACGAGGCCGTGCGAGCCGCGTCGGCCGCCTGGCGCGACTGGCGGAACGCCTCACTGACCAAGCGCACGCAGGTGCTCTTCGCCTTCCGCGAGCTGCTCAACGCCCGCAAGGAGGAGGTGGCGGCGATCATCACCGCCGAGCACGGCAAGGTCCTCTCCGACGCGCTCGGCGAGGTGACCCGCGGCCTGGAGGTCGTCGAGTTCGCCTGCGGGATCCCCCACCTGCTCAAGGGCGGCTTCTCGGAGAACGTCTCGACCAAGGTCGACGTCTACTCGATCCGCCAGCCGCTCGGCGTGGCCGCGATCATCTCCCCGTTCAACTTCCCGGCGATGGTCCCGATGTGGTTCTTCCCGGTCGCGATCGCCTGCGGCAACTCGGTCATCCTCAAGCCCAGTGAGAAGGACCCGTCGGCCGCGGTCTGGCTGGCCCAGTTGTGGGCCGAGGCCGGCCTGCCGCCGGGGGTGTTCAACGTCGTGCACGGTGACAAGGTCGCCGTCGACCGCATCCTCGAGCACCCCGACATCAGGTCGGTGTCCTTCGTCGGGTCGACCCCCATCGCGCGCTACGTCTACGAGAACGGCACCAGGGCCGGCAAGCGCGTGCAGGCCCTCGGTGGCGCGAAGAACCACATGGTGGTGCTGCCGGACGCCGACCTGGACCTCGCGGCCGACGCCGCGGTCAATGCCGGCTTCGGCTCCGCCGGGGAGCGGTGCATGGCGATCTCGGCCCTGATCGCCGTCGACCCGGTCGGCGACGAGCTGGTGGACAAGATCAGGTCGCGCATGGGAGGGCTCAACGTCGGCGACGGCACGCGCGGCACCGACATGGGGCCGCTGGTCACCGAGGTGCACCGCGACAAGGTCGCCTCCTACCTCGACGCCGGGGTCGAGTCCGGCGCCGAGCTGGTCGTGGACGGTCGTGAGCAGACCGTCGACGGCGACGAGGGCGGCTTCTGGCTGGGCCCGACACTGTTCGACAAGGTGACGCCCGACATGTCCGTGTACACCGACGAGATCTTTGGGCCGGTGCTCTCTGTCGTGCGCGTCCCGTCGTACGACGAGGCGTTGGACCTGGT
>JAVEDG010000255.1 GCA_030841245.1 Actinomycetota bacterium | reverse complement strand
CGGGCACGCTGCTCGTCCTGACTGCCGGCCCGGCCGCTGCCAAGCTGCACGACGACGGCGAGCAGTCCGGGCCCGGGCTCAGCGTCGTCCAGACCCTGCTCATCTTCGCGGGCATCCCCCTCGCGGTGATCATCATCATCTGGATCCTGGTCAGCGTGCCCGCCAAGGCCAAGGGTCCGCGCTACCGTCCGGGACTCGGTTGGTGGGCCGCTCCGGTGTGGTTCAACGGCCCGGCCAACGCCGACGCCGCGGTGCGGTCGGCACAGCCCACGCCGATCAAGGAAGGCGGTGGCGCGAGTGCCCGCTGGTGACGCGTTCTCGGAACGCCAGCAGGAGGACATCGTCCGGGCCATCCGGCTGGCCAGACAGCAGTCCCAGCTGTCCGTCTCGGTGTATGTCGGCACCCTCGAGGGCGACACCCGCGCGATGGCGCTGCGGCTGCACGGCGCGATCGGCAAGGACAGCGGCCGGAGCGTCCTCGTCGCGGTCGACCCGGGTGCCCGCCGAGTCGAGATCGTCACCGGACTCGACGTACGCCGTCGCCTCGACGACCGCGCCGCCGGTCTCGCTGCGATGACCATGACCTCGGCCTTCCAGGGCGGTGACCTGGCCGGCGGCATCGCCAACGGGGTGCTCGCACTTGCCGAGCACGCCCACGTGCCCAAGTCGCTGCACACCGACGCGCACTAGCCGCTGGGGCCCGTCCACTGGCGCAAGGTGGCGGCAGATCGTCCCGGGAACCGACCAGTTATCGCCAGTGGAGCCGACGGATCTACGCGCCGGTCGCGTCCTTGGCCTGCGCGCGCAGCGCCCGGGCCACGCCGTCGCGCGACTCGAGCACCAGGCGGCGCAGCGCCGGGGCGGCCGCGCGGTGCTCGGCGAGCCAGGCGTCGGCGGCGTCGACCGTGGACTGCTCCGCGAGCAGCACCGGGAAGAAACCGATCACGATGTTCTGCGCGGTCTCGTTGGTGCGCTGCGCCCAGACCTCGGTGAGACAGTCGAAGTAGCGCGGGACGTAGGCGCGCAGCAGCTCGAGCTGTCCCGCCTGGGAGAAGCCCCCGATCACCGCGGTCTGGATCGCGTTGGGCAGGCCGTCGTCGTCGAGCACCGAGCCCCAGGCCTCCTGCTTGGCCTCCTCGCGAGGCCGGGCGGCCAGGGCTGCGGCAGCGTGGCGGCGCCCGGTGGCCGTGTCGTCCCGGTCCAGCTCGCGGTCGACCTCGTCGTCTGTGGCAAGACCGGCCGCGACCAGCTGGTGCAGCAGGTGCCAGCGCAAGTCCGTGTCGATGTTCAGCCCGGGCACGTCGGCCGTGCCCTCGTACACAGCCCGGACGCGGGCCAGGTGCTCGTCCCCGACTGCGGTGCCGGCGAACGCACGCACGAACTGCAGCTGTGAGTCGCTTCCCGCCTCGGCCTCGTCGACCAGCTTGGCCAGGCCGTCGGCGAGCCGGCGTCGAGCGGCCTCGCGGCCCTCGGGCGCCGAGTAGAGGATCGCCGCCGTCTCGGCCTGTCGCAGCAGGGTCCGGATCACCGACGAGTCGCTCTCGCGACCGATCCCGCCGAGCACGAGGGTGATGTAGTCGGTGGTCGACATCTCGGCGTCGCGGGTCATGTCCCACGCGGCGGCCCAGCACAGCGACCTGGGCAGCGTCTCCTCGAACTCGCCGAGCGCGGCGGTGAGGGTGGCCAGTGACCGTTCGTCGAGGCGGATCTTGCTGTAGGTGAGGTCCTCGTCGTTGACCAGCACGAGGTCGGGCTGAGTCTGCCCCAGCAGGTCCGGTACCTCGGTGCGGGCACCTGTCACATCCAGCTCGACACCGGTCCGGCGGACCAGCCCCCGTTCGGTGCGGTCGTAGAGACCGACGCCGAGCCGGTGCGAGCGCAGCGTCGGCCACGCGTCGGGCGCTGTCTGCACGACGACGAAGGAGGTGAACCTGCCCTCGTCGTCGGTCTCGAACTCGGGGTGCAGTGTGTTGACGCCGGCCGTCTCGAGCCACTCGGCGGACCACGCCTTGAGGTCGCGTCCAGAGGTCTCCTCGAGCTTGCCGAGGAGGTCGGTCAGTGTGGTGTTCCCCCAGGCGTATGACGTGAAGTAGCGCCGGATCCCCTCGAGAAACTGGTCGCGGCCCACCCAGGCCACGAGCTGCTTGAGCACCGAGGCACCCTTGGCGTAGGTGATGCCGTCGAAGTTGACCTCGACGTCCTCGAGGTCGTTGATCTCGGCAGCGATCGGGTGCGTCGAGGGCAGCTGGTCCTGCCGGTAGGCCCAGGTCTTGTCGGTGTTGGCGAAGGTCGTCCACGCCGTACGCCACTGGGTCGCCTCCGCGGCGGCGAGCGTGCTGGCGTACTCCGCGAACGACTCGTTGAGCCACAGGTCGTTCCACCACGTCATCGTGACGAGGTCGCCGAACCACATGTGCGCCAGCTCGTGCAGGATGGTGACGGCACGTCTCTCGTAGGCGACCTGAGGGACTCGCGAGCGGAAGACGTAGTCCTCGTTGTGCGTGACGCAGCCGGCGTTCTCCATCGCCCCGGAGTTGAACTCCGGCACGAACAGCTGGTCGTACTTCTCGAACGGGTAGGGGAAGTCGAACACCCGCTCGTAGAACTCGAAGCCCTGCCGGGTCTCCTCGAGGATCGCGTCGGCGTCGAGGTGCTCGGCCAGCGACGTACGGCAGAACACTCCGAGCGGGACGACCCGGTCGCCGCTGCGGTACTCGCCGTCGACCCGGTGGTAGGGGCCCGCCACCAGGGCGGTGATGTACGACGAGATGCGCTCCGTGGCCGCGAAGCGCCACTTGCTCACCCCGGCCACGACCGGCTCGGGTTCCGGGGTCGGCGAGTTCGAGATGACCTGCCAGTCCGACGGCGCGGTCACGGTGAACGCGAAGGTGGCCTTGAGGTCGGGCTGGTCGAAGACCGCGAACATGCGACGCGAGTCGGCGACCTCGAACTGCGTGTAGAGGTAGACGGACTTGTCGACCGGGTCGACGAACCGGTGCAGACCCTCGCCGGTGTGCATGTAGCGGCAGTTGGCGACGACCCGCAGGGTGTTGTCCTCGGCCACGTGCGGCAGCCGGATCCGGGCCCCGTCGAAGACCTCGTCCGGGTCGAGGGCCGTCCCGTTGAGATCGATCGCGAGGACCTCCGGGGAGACCAGGTCGATGAACACCGTCGCCCCGGGCTCGGTGGAGCGGAACCGGACCTGGGTCACCGACCGGAACGTCACGTCCCCCGCGGCGAGGTCGAGCTCCACGTCGTAGGACTCCACGGCGAGGACCCGGGCGCGCGCCTGCGCTTCGTCCCGGGTCAGGTTCATGCTGGAGTTGACGCTCTGCACTCGGGGGTCTCCTCGATCGGGTCCGGGGCATCTTGTCACGGCCAAGCGGGGCTCACCGAACGGGAATGTCACAAGCGGACATCAAGTTGGGGCCAAGTGTCAGGTTCACCCCGATTTCGAGGAGTCTGGTTGACCGCCTCCGAGCCCGCCAGGGCTGGCGCCGCACCCGAGCGTGCCAGCGCAGACTTCTGGTTCGACCCGATCTGCCCCTGGGCCTGGATCGCCTCCCGGTGGATGCTCGAGGTCGAGCAGGTGCGTGACGTGGACGTGCGCTGGCATGTGATGTCCCTCGCATACCTCAACGCCGACCGAGACCTCCCGGAGAACTACCGGAAGGTGATGGAGGAGGCGTGGGGCCCGGTGCGGGTCGTGACGGCCGCCGTCGCGGCTCACGGTGACGAGGTGGCCCTGCCGCTCTACACCGCTCTGGGCAACCGCTTCCACCATGAACAGCGTCCCAAGGACCGCGAGACCATCGAGTCCGCGCTGGCCGAGGTGGGGCTGCCGCTGGACCTGGCCGACGCGATGACGTCCACCGACTTCGACGAGGCCCTGCGCAAGTCGCACCACGCCGGGATGGACCAGGTCGGCTTCGAGGTCGGCACCCCGGTCATCGCCACCCAGGGCGTGGCCTTCTTCGGCCCGGTGGTCTCGCCGATCCCGCGCGGAGAGGCGGCCGGCCGGCTCTGGGACGGCGTGCTGCTCGTGGCCGGCACGGACGGGTTCTTCGAGCTCAAGCGCTCGCGGACGCGCGACCCGATCTTCGACTGACCGGCCCGGGCGAGCGCAGGAACCGTCCGCCACCGAGCCGATCGGGCGCCGTCGACCGACACGCGTCCCGAGATTCGGCCAATCGCTGGTATCAGACCCCTGGCAGAGCGCATCATCTCCTGCAAGGGGAGGCAACTGATGATCAACGTGAAGCCCGGCTACTGGGACGTCGACCGCTGTTCCTGGGTGGGGGTCGACCCGACGTACGTCGTGCCGCCGCTGCGCCACGCCGAGCGTCCGCACGACGCGGACCAGCCCGTCGTACCCGAGCCGCGCGCATCGCTCAGCGAGACGGCCTCCGAACCGGCCTGACCCTCGCTCGGTCCGCCGCCCGGGCGGCTGCGAGACTGCGCTCATGCGCGTCCACATCGGATCGGACCACGCGGGTTTCGAGCTCAAGGCCCATCTGCTCGCGCACCTGGAGTCGACCGGCTACGACGTGGTCGACCACGGACCCGTCGAGTTCGACCCGGTCGACGACTACCCGCCGTACGTGATGCGGGCGGCGGCCGCGGTCGTCGGTGACGCGGGAAGCCTCGGCATCGTGATCGGAGGGTCGGGCAACGGTGAGCAGATCGCGGCCAACAAGGTGCGCGGAGTGCGGGCAGCACTGGCCTGGAACGACGACACCGCCGGCCTGGCCCGCGAGCACAACGACGCCAACGTCGTGAGCCTCGGCGCGCGGATGCACAGCGCCGACGAGGCCACCCGGCTGGTGGAGCGGTTCCTCACCACCGCCTACTCCGGCGGGGCCCGCCACGCCCGGCGCATCGCGATGATCGACGGCTACGAGACGTCCGGCGAGCTGCCCGGCCTGCCGGCCGTCCCCTCGTCCTGACCCGACCCCGACCCGGACGACGCGGACGACCCAGGCGCCTCGTCGGCAAGCGGCCGGGAGACGTCGCGGGCCCGCATCGCCTTCACGACCCCGACCTTCGAGGGGGAGTTGGCCGTGAGCCCGCGAAGCTCGGGCTCCCTGCGCTGCTCGCTCAATGCGCTACCTCCTAGAAGACGGCCGGCGACCACGGCTGCGGCGACGTGGCG
>JAVEDG010000239.1 GCA_030841245.1 Actinomycetota bacterium | reverse complement strand
CGCGACTCCTTCTCCAACCGCGGTAGCGCCTTCTCGATGGTCTGCAGGTCGGCGAGAATCAGCTCGGTGTTGATCGTCTCGATGTCGTCCTTGGGTGCGACCTCGCCCTCGACGTGCACGACGTTGGGGTCGCGGAACGCCCGGATCACCTGGCAGATCGCGTCGGACTCACGGATGTTGGCGAGGAACTTGTTGCCCAGCCCCTCGCCTTCCGAGGCCCCACGCACGATGCCGGCGATGTCGACGAAGGACACCGTGGCGGGCACCACACGGGCCGAGGCGAAGATCTGCGCCAGCCGGCCCAACCGAGGATCCGGCACGCCGACGACGCCGACGTTCGGCTCGATCGTGGCGAACGGGTAGTTGGCCGCGAGCACGTCGTTCTTGGTCAGGGCGTTGAACAGTGTCGACTTGCCGACATTGGGCAGTCCGACGATGCCGATGGTGAGGCTCACGGGGCTCAAGGGTACGGCGCGGCGGACCCGTGGCCGAATCGGTGCTGATCCGTCGCCCCGCCCCATCGAGTGGCGAGAACTGGCCGGTTCCCGGGCCGGTACGGCGGCCAGCTCTCGCCACTGGACGACACGCGCGGACGACCTGCCGGGTTGTGTCCAACCCTGCAGGCAGCCTTTCGGCATGGAGATCATCTTGCTGCTCATCGGACTCACCGTCGGCTTCCTCCTCGGCTGGCTGGCTAGCTCCTCACGAATCACCGGTCTGAGCGCCCAGGTCGGGCTGCTGCGAGAGCGGCTCACCGCCGCTGACTCGGCGGGCAGCCGCCAGCAGGACATCGCGGTCACCGTGGCTCCGTTGGCTGCCGCCCTCACCAAGGTCGAGAGCCACCTGCGTGACCTCGAGAGCACCCGGACGTCGGCGTACGCCTCGCTCACCCAGCAGGTCGCCTTCGCGCGTGAGACCTCCGAGGAGCTGCGCGAGCAGACCTCCTCGCTCGTCACCGCGCTGCGCGCGCCGCAGGCCCGCGGCCGCTGGGGCGAGATGCAGCTGCGCCGGGTGGTCGAGCTGGCCGGGATGGTCGAGCACTGCGACTTCTCCGAGCAGGTCAGCGTGACCACCGAGCACGGCGTGCTGCGTCCGGACCTGGTCGTCCGGCTCGCGGGCGGCAAGCAGGTCGTGGTCGACGCGAAGGTCACGCTCTCGGCGTACCTCCAGGCCGCGGAGTCGCGCGACCCGGACGTGGTCGCGGACCGGATGGCGGCGCACGCGCGTCACCTGCGCGCGCACGTGCAGGGTCTGGCCGCCAAGGAGTACTGGCGCAGCTTCGAGCCGACGCCGGAGTTCGTCGTTCTGTTCGTCCCGGGTGACGCGTTCCTCGCCCCGGCACTCGAGCACGACCCGGCTCTGCTCGAGGACGCCATGGCCGCACGCGTCTTCATCGCCACGCCGACCACACTGATCGCGATGCTGCGCACCATCGCCTACTCGTGGCAGCAGGAGGCGCTGACCGAGCACGCCCGGTCGGTCTTCGAGCTCGGTCGCGAGCTCTACCGTCGGCTCGGGACGCTGGGCGAACACGTCGACAAGCTCGGCCGCACCCTGGGCCGAGCCGTCGACGACTACAACAAGACGGTCGGGTCGCTGGAGCGCAACGTTCTCGTGCAGGCTCGTCGGATGGCCGACCTGAAGATCACCGACGGTGACCTCGTCGCACCACGCCCGGTCGACGAGGCCCTGCGCCGCGTCACCAGCCCCGAGCTGGTCGGTACGCCGCACCGGTCGGCGGACGCGGACGCCGAGGCGGCTGCCGAACTCCCGCTCACCGGTCCGGAGATCGTCGACCATGCCGGCGAGACCCGAGACCTGCGCGTCGTTCACCGCCCGGGGGCCTGAGGCCCCGGAGCATCGCCCACTCCCTGAGCGGCGCCACGGCGCGAACAGCCATTCGGCGCGAGCAGCCATTCGGCGCGAGCGGCCCCACGGTGCGAGCAGCCCGCGTGTCGCCCCGGGCAACGACCCGCCGACACCTACCGTGGCTGCGTGACGATCGCAGCCGGCTCCTCGCCCGAGCTCCGGCCGGACAGCGACCCGGCAGTGACGCAGCCGGACCTGTCCTCTCCCGCCGCGCCGCTCGTCCAGCTGGTTGCGACAGCCGACGTGACCACCGCGACCGCACCGCCGGCGACCGGCCCGCCAGCGACCGGCCCGCGACCGCTCGTCCAGGTCCCGGGGGTGTCCGGACCGGGCCTGACCGGTGCTGGCCTCGTCACCGTGGCAGTGCTGATGGGCGCGCTTGCCCTGGTCCCCGACCTGCTGATCGGCGAGTGGGCGGTGGGCCGGTGCTTCGCCACGGGCTACCTGGCGATCTGCGTCGGCGCGCCGTTGCTCGCCCGGGTGCGCGCGCTGTTCACCGTGGCCGTGCTGCCACCGCTGATGTACGCCGGCGCCGTGGTGATCGCCGCCCGTACGTCGGGCCAAGTGCACGGCTCCCGCGAGCTCGTGCTCGAGACGGGCACCCGCCTGGCTCTCGCCGCACCGGTGCTCTTCGTCGGCGCGGCACTGGCCGTCCTGCTCGTGCTGGTCCGGTTGGTGCTGCACCTGATCGACCGGCGCCGCTGACCTCGCAGCCGTCCGTCAGCCCGACGGGACGGCAGCCGCTCGCATGTCGCGGCGCAGGTCCGGCGGCAGCGCGAAGAGCAGGCTCTCCTCAGCCGAGACGACCTCGTGCACGTCGGCGAAGCCACGCTCGGCCAGCCAGTCGAGCACGCCGCGCACCAGGATCTCGGGCACGGATGCGCCGCTCGTCACACCCACCGTCGCGACCCCGTCGAGCCAGGCGTCGTCCAGCTCACCGGCCTTGTCCACCAGCCGGGCGTCGCCGGCACCGACCTCGAGCGCGACCTCGACGAGGCGCACCGAGTTGGAGGAGTTCGTCGACCCCACGACGATCACGAGGTCGGCCTCGGCCGCGATCTCCTTCACCGCGACCTGACGGTTCTGCGTGGCGTAGCAGATGTCGTCGCTCGGGGGGTCGAGCAACGCCGGGAACCGCTCGCGCAACCGGCGTACCGTCGCCAGCGTCTCGTCGACGGACAGTGTCGTCTGCGAGAGCCAGGCGACCTTCTCGGGGTCGCGCACCGTCACCGAGTCGACGTCACCAGGCCCCTGGACGAGATGGATGTGGGCCGGCGCCTCTCCCGTCGTCCCGACGACCTCCTCGTGTCCTTCGTGGCCGATCAGCAGGATGTCGTAGTCGTCGGACGCGAAACGTCGAGCCTCGGCATGCACCTTGGTCACCAGCGGGCAGGTGGCATCGATGGTCCGCAGGGAGCGGCGACCGGCCTCCTCGTGCACGACCGGCGCCACCCCGTGGGCGGAGAAGACGACTGTCGCCCCTTCGGGGACCTCGTCGGTCTCGTCGACGAAGACCGCTCCGCGCGACTCGAGCGTCTCGACGACGTGCTTGTTGTGCACGATCTGCTTGCGCACGTAGATGGGCGGACCGTACGTCTCCAACGCCTTCTCGACCGTGACGACCGCCCGGTCGACCCCCGCGCAGTAGCCGCGGGGTGCGGCGAGCAACACGCGACGTGGGGTATCGGTCATGTCCCCATGGTAGGTCGGCTGGTTACTGTGCCTTCGTGCCGCTCACCACGTCGGCGGAAGCGCCGGCCCCCGTACGCCGGGTCTCCCAGCTGGTCACCCAGTACATCGACCGCCTCGGCGCCATCTGGGTCGAGGGTCAGGTGACGCAGATCACTCGGCGCCCGGGGCAGGGCACGGTGTTCCTCGTGCTGCGCGACACCGTCGCGGACATGTCGTTGCCGGTGACCGCCAGCCGGGTCCTGGTGGACGGGCTCGGCGACGCGCTGCGCGACGGGGCCCACGTCGTCGTGCACGCCAAGTTCCGCTTCTTCGCCGGACGAGGCACCTTGTCGCTCGCCGCGGACGAGATCCGGCCGGTCGGGGTCGGCGAGCTCCTGGCGCGGCTCGAGCACCTGCGTCGGGTGCTCGGTGCCGAGGGCCTGTTCGCCGATGAGCGCAAGCGCGCCCTGCCATTCCTCCCGACGGTGGTCGGGCTGGTCTGCGGCCGGGCCAGCGCCGCGGAGCAGGACGTCGTCGAGAACGCCCGTCGGCGGTGGCCGGCCGTCCGCTTCCGCATCGAGGAGGTCGCCGTGCAGGGCCCGACGGCCGTCACGGAGGTGGGTGCCGCGCTGGGCCGGTTGGACGCGGACCCCGACGTCGACGTCATCGTCGTCACCCGCGGCGGCGGGTCACTCGAGGACCTGCTGCCGTTTTCCAACGAGGCGCTCGTCCGCCAGGTGTCGCAGTGCCGTACGCCGGTGGTCAGCGCCATCGGCCATGAGCAGGATGCTCCGCTGCTGGACCTGGTCGCCGACGTCCGGGCGTCGACCCCGACCGACGCCGGCAAGCTCGTCGTCCCGGATGTCGCCGAGGAGCTGGACCGGCTGCGCACCGCACGGAACCGGCTCCGCGCAGCCGTCACGTCGCGGCTGGAACGTGAGACCGCGGCGCTGGCCGCGCTGCGCAGCCGCCCGGTGCTCGCCGACCCGCAGACGATGGTCGACATCCGGCACGACGAGCTCGTCGCGCTGCGCGAGCGGCTCCGGCGCTGCCTCGACAGCGCCCTGCACCGGGCGGCCGACAACCTGACGCACACCAGGGCGCGGATCCGGGCCCTGTCACCCGC
>JAVEDG010000233.1 GCA_030841245.1 Actinomycetota bacterium | reverse complement strand
GCCAGAACCTGACGATGCCCTCCGGGGACACGCACCGCATGAGGGGACGTCATGACACACGGGGCCACCATCGCGAGACCAGTCCGGGTAGCGGTCACAGGGACGTTGCTCGCCGGGCTGCTGGCAGCGGCGGCGGCGAACGGTGCCGCCGCCGCCCAGCCGGCAGAGCCGGCCAAATCTGCACTGTCGGGCGGGTCCAGCACACCGGCCGGCGCGGTCCGGGCGGCTGCCACCTCCTCGGCGACCGACCAGCGCATCCAGGACAAGCTCGCATCCCGCTCGACCGACTGGCGGCTGGGACCGGACCTGGCCGGAGTCGCGACCGACGCGCAGAGCGGCCGCGTGATCTGGGGCCACAGCAGGACCGAGCTGCAGATGCCGGCGTCGAACGCCAAGCTCGTGACGGCGGCGAACGCGCTGGCGGTCTTCGGCCCCGACCACCGCTTCGTCACCCGCACGGTCAAGGGTCACTACTGGCGCAACGTCTACCTGGTCGGTGGCGGGGACCCGTCCCTGCATCGTCGTGACCTCGACCGCCTGGCCAGGTCGACGGCCACGGCCGTCAAGGCGCACGGACCGCACCGGGTGCGGGTGTTCGTCGACGACTCACTGTTCCCCGGACCGACGCTGGCCTACGGCTGGAAGGGCACCTACGAGATCGAGGACGTCAGCCCGGTGCGGGCCCTGGTCGTGGCCCGGCACCGCCGATGGGACACCGCGATCGACGCGGGCCATGTGTTCGCAGGCCAGCTGGCGGCGTACGGCGTTCACGTCCGCTCCGTGTCGCGGCGCGCCCGACCCGCACGTCCGGTCGAGATCGCGCGCACCCACGGCGACGCGCTCTCGACGATGGTCGGCTGGATGCTGCGCGAGTCCGACAACGACTACGCGGAGCACCTGCACCGGCTGGTGGCGGTGGGCACCGGCCGAGCGGCCGGCTGGCGCGGGGCCCGGCTGGCCCAGCGCGCCGTGCTGTCGGCGTCCGGCGTCGACCTCGGCACGTCCACGCTTTACGACGGGAGCGGCCTCTCGCGCCAGGACCGCATTGCGCCGAGCAAGATGGTCGCGGTGCTGTCGCTGGTCTTCGACGGCCTGCACCCCGACATCGCAACGTTGGCGGATGGCAAGCTCGCGATCGCCGGTCGAACGGGCACCCTCGCTCCCGACTACCTGCGCTACGTCACGGCACCGACCGACTGCGCGGCGGGTCGCATCGACGCCAAGACCGGTTCCCTGACCGGCGTGATCGCCTTGAGCGGCTTCACCACCGGCACCGACGGCAGGGTCAAGCTGTTCTCGTTCCTGCTCAACCGGGCCGAGGCCTCGCTGCGGACGAGGCGGGCCGTCGACCGGCTCGCGTCGACGGTCACCGGCTGCTGGTGAACGGCGGACCCGCGGGTCGGGGCCCGACTCGCTCGCCGTCGGAAGCGGGTTGAGAAGCCTAGGATGTGCCCAGAGACGGTCGTCGAGGTCCAGCAAGGTGGCCCGGCACTGGCCCGACAGTGGTCCGGCCATGGACGCGTGCGGCCCGAGTGACCGCAGAGGACGGCAGACACCGATGGACCTGCTCCTGTCCACGACCCCCCAAGGACCCTGCTCGGTGGTCCGAGTGTCCGGTGAGATCGATCTCGAGTCGGCCGCCCAGCTGGGGGACCACGCGCTGACCGTGATCAGGGACGTCGGCCCGCGCATCGTCCTCGACCTGGGCCGGGTCGGCTTCATGGACTCGACCGGGCTCAAGGTGCTGCTCTCGATCCACCGACGGGCCGAGCTGGCCGGCGGCGAGCTGTCGCTGGCGGCGACCCCGAGACCGGTGATGCGGGTCCTCTCGATCACCGGGCTCGAAGCGACCTTCGACCTGCACGACCAGGTCGAGGACGCGGTGGCGGCGCAGAGCGCCCGAACCACCGCCCAGGACCTCTGACCCTCGGTCTCCCCGGCGGGTAGCGCAGGCTTCGGGGTTAGCCCTGTCCTCCCGCCGGGCAGAGATGCCGCAGCGGCCGGGGTGCGCCGGCGGTCGGTCCAGCCCGTCAGGGCGACCGGTCATACGGTGCTATTCGGCTGTATGGTGTTATTTCGGTCACAGACCGGACCCCCGGGAGACGTCATGATCCGCTCGCGCCGCGCTCGCACTTACCAGACCGCCGCACTCGGGGTCGCCGCTCTTGTCGCGGGCCTCGTCGCACCCAGCGCCCTGACCCCCGGCACCGCGCTCGCCGGCAGCGGCACCGGCCAGGCAACCGCCGACGGGCTCGCGACCTCCCCCGGGGAGCTCACCGAGACCTCGCGGTTGGCCGACCGCCGCTCCCTCGTCACGGGCGACCGGGCCTACGCGATGAGCACGGCCGACTCGCTCTACCCCGCGGCCGGGTGGCACATCCGCGGCGAGATGGGTGGCATCTGGACACCGCCGATCAAGTTGGTGGACGGCATCTGGTTCCGGCTCGCCGACCACTGGCTGGGCGACGCGTCCCAAGCACCCGCGACGAGCACGAACGTCGGGTGGGGCTACACCCGCACGACCTACTCCCGGGTCTCCCGCGTCGCCGTGTCCCGCACGGACTTCGTCCCGGACGGCATTCGCGCCACAGTCGTGGGACTCACCCTGACCTCCCCCGTGTCCAAGATCCTGCCGCTCGCCATGGATGCGCACTCCGAGCTGATGAGCGTCTACCCGTGGGGCTGGACCTCACCCAACGCGGCCACCTTCAACCTGCCCGACTCGGGGAGCTACGATAACGGGTCGCTGCTCTTCCGTGATCAGGGCACCCCACCTGTCACGAACGCCAGCGCCCACGACTGGAGCGCATTCGTCGGTGGCCAGACCGCCGCGGCCGCGCACCAGCTCGGCCCGGACTACCGTGGTCCAGAGGACCCCGCCGTCATCTGTCCCACCGACGGCACACCACCCCAGCGCTGTGATGACACGGCGTTCGGCAAGGGCACCGGCGGCCAGCTGCGCTGGAACGTGCGTCTCCGTGCCGGCCAGCCGACCACGTTGTGGTTCGCGGTCGCCGGCTCGGACGACGGCGTCGCAGCTGCGCGTCAGCAGTACGCCGCGGCACTCGCCGACCCGGCAGCCCTGCTGGCCCAGAAGGTCGCGCACCGCGAGGACATCGAGTCGCAGACCCAGGTGAGCCTCCCAGGCGACCCGCTGCTGCAGCACAGCGTGACGTGGAGCAAGCAGATGCTGGCCAGCTCGGTGCAGGAGGCGCACGACCTCAAGCTGCGTCCCTCGCACGAGGGCAGCCAGTACCCCGCTTCGCTCGCCACCGTGGCCACGGCGCGCTGGATCGGCGCCGGCTTCCCGGACTACCCCTGGTTGTTCGGCACCGACGGCGAGTACACGACCTTCGCCGCGGTGGCCGCGGGCCAGTTCTCCGACATCGAGGCGCACCTGCGCGCGTTGCGAGACGTGAGCACCATCGTCAACAACGGCAGCGGCAAAGTCGCCCACGAGGCGACCTCCGACGGCCAGGTCTACTACGGCACCAACGACTCGGCCGGCAACACCGATGAGACGGCGAAGTTCCCCAGCGCCGTCGCCGAGGTGTGGCGGTGGACGGGAGACAACGCCTTCCGCGACGAGATGTACAGCTTCGCCAAGAGCAACATGCACTACGTCGTCGACCAGCTCGACGCCGACCACGACGGCTGGCCCGAAGGCCTGGGCAACGTCGAGCGCAACGGCATGGGCGTCGAGAAGCTGGACAACACCGTCTACACGATCCGCGGCCTGCGCGACCTGGCCGACATGGCGACCAGCAAGGGTGACACCGCCACGGCGTCATGGGCCTCGAGCCGCGCGGCCGCAATGGAGTCGGCCTTCGAGGGCGCGTGGTGGTACGGCGGGGACACCAACCAGTACGCCGACTCCATCGACTACCCGTCGAACCCGGCCAACGACAACACCAAGATCTTCCAGCGGCACTGGATCGGGCTCACCCCGATGGAGGCCGAGCTGGTGCGCCCCGGACAGGTGACCCGCCCGCTCGCGTCCGACCTGCACGGCCAGGAGGGCATCGCCCAACGTCAGATGAGCTGCTACTCCGGGACCTACGGGCTCTACCACACCGGCACCGGGCCGACGTCTGCCGACGGCGGGAACAAGGGCGACGCCTGTGACACCGCCGTGTCCTCGGTGCAGAGCGAGCGGTCGATCTTCTCGCTCACCACGTCGATCATGTCCGTCGCCGAGGGCAACTTCGGCCGGATGGGCTCGGCCCAGCAGCAGCGCTACACCGACGCCAACGCGACCATCCAGCTCGACCCCAACGTGTGGGAGATGCCCGGGGCGATGCCGGAGATCGCGCCGTCGCCGGACTTCACCGCGAACATCGACCAGAAGCTCACCGACCGATCGATGGTCATGCAGGCGTGGGGCGCGTACGGCGTGCTGTGGCCGGTCGTCCACCAGCAGCTCGGGGTGAGCCCCGACATCGGCCGCGGCGACGTGAGCGTCGTGCCGCAGATCCCGGACGGGCAGGACCGGATCTCGGGCAGCGGCATCCGGCTCGGTGCCGGGTCGATCGACGTGGCCGCGCACCGGACGGCGACGACCCTCACCACCGAGGTGACCCGCCACGTCGGCGTGCACCTGACCATCGGTCACGTCCTTCCGGGCGCAGCCACGGTCGGTGCGGTGACGCTTGACGGCGTCCCGGTCACCTACCAGGTGCAGGGCACCGCCCACGGCCGTCAGGTCGTGGTCGACGCCGGGACCGCATCCAGCGGCACCGACACGCTCGTCGTGACGCTCACCTAGTGGCCAGCGTCAGCGACCTGCTCGTCGACGCGTTCGAGCGGGTGAACGGCGTGGTGCACCAGGCGGTCGAGGGCCTGGACGAGGAGGCCCTGGCCGCCCGGCTCGACGCCGAGGCCAACTCGATCGCCTGGCTGGTCTGGCACCTCGCTCGGATCCAGGACGACCACGTGTCCGAGGCCGCGGGCGTCGAGCAGCAGTGGACGGTCGGCGGCTGGTCCGCGAAGTTCGACCTGCCGCTGGCGCCGGTCGACACGGGCTACGGGCACAGCCCGCAAGACGTGGCGACCGTCCGCGTCTCCCGTGCCGACCTGCTGACGGGCTACCACGACGCCGTGCACGCGCAGACAGTGGCCTTCGTGGCCGGAGTCAGCGAGTCCGACCTCGACCGAGTCGTCGACGAGTCGTGGGACCCACCGGTGACCCTCGGCGTACGGATCGTGTCGGTCCTCAGCGACACCCTGCAGCACGCCGGACAGGCCGCCTTCGTCCGCGGGGTGCTCGCCCGCGGCTGAGGGGCCACGGCAAGCAGGACCGTGACCCGGTCCAGCCGCTGCCCGGCGTACTGCAGCAGCCCAGCTCACGTGCACGTGAGGTCAACTCGGTCAGCTCGGCGGCTCCTGCTCGGCTGGGTGGTCGTGGCCCCGACATTGCCGCATCCCGCCCGGTGGGCTAGACCAAGGGCATGACCACCACGCGCGGCACGTCCGACCTGTCGCAGATCAGCCAACCATCCCGCGTCGCCGACGAGCCGGGGATCGGGATGGACGAGCTCGGCCTGGCTGCCCGCAACCACGGCATGCCCTTGGAGGCGATGCGCTACGACGTGACGCCCATCGGTCTGCACTACCTGCTGACCCACTTCGACATCCCCTACGTCGATCCAGGCGACTGGCGGCTGCGGGTGCACGGGCTGGTCGCGCACGCCTTGACTCTCGATCTGGACGACATCCGGTCCCGCCCCGCCGTGACCCTGCCCGTGACCATGGAGTGCGCCGGCAACGGCCGAGCCCGACTCACACCGCGACCGGTCAGCCAGCCCTGGCTGCACGAGGCCGTCGGCACCATGGAGTGGACCGGGACCTCGCTCGTCGGCCTGCTCGACGACGCCGGGGTCACCGGGTCCGGCAGCCATGTCGTGTTCACCGGTGCGGACCACGGCGTCGAACGCGGCGTCGAGCAGGACTACCAGCGCGGCCTCACCCTCGAGCAGGCCGGTCGCGAGGACGTCCTGCTCGCCTACGCGTGCAACGGCTCCGCTCTGCCGCCGCAGCACGGAG
>JAVEDG010000227.1 GCA_030841245.1 Actinomycetota bacterium | reverse complement strand
GCACGATGTCTGTCGCGAAAATTGTCGGCAGCAACGTCTGCTTGTAGAGCACGGGCGTGTCTGACACAACGTCGCCGTGCCTGCCCGACGACGGCGCACTCGGCTGGTAGCCGCAGAAAAAAAATTTGCCGCGACACACGTGTCGTGGTGCTTTGCGCGGTTCGACGTGCTACTTCCGCAACATGTCGACGGTCGTCAGCGTTCCGGGGGAGGACCCGAAACGTGGTGCAGGATCTGCGCCAATCTGTCACGCAGAGACATCTTCACCGTGCTCTCCCCGGCCGCGACGCTGACCAGGTGCTGCACGGCATCGATGTCGATGTCGACCGGAAGACCTCGGGCCTGTGCAGCATCGGGAGACGTCAGAGTCCCGGTGTACTCCGGCACGAGGAGCCGTGGCGAGGGCACGACGAGCCGATCGTTGGCAAGTCCGGCCAGGTCGTCGTCACCGTCGTCGATCGACAGGATCGTCGCGCCGATGCGTCGCGCATCGGAGAGCCGTTCGAGCAGCGACTCGGGTGGTGCGTCAGGTGCGACGACGAAGAGCGTCTCGTCGCGCCGCGCGGCCTCGAGCCTGGCGAGAGTGACCGACAGGTGCGGCGGCGCGCCTGCCGGGGGGGACCAGCGGACCAGCGTGGGGGACAGCTCGGGCGCACCGGCCAGCCGGGCCTCGTCGTCGAGGTGCGCGGCGAGGTGCCACGGCTCCTCGGTCGGGGTGCCGACCAGCAGGAGACCCCCTGGCCGGGCGGACCTGCGCAGTCCGCGGGCGAAGTCGCGGGTGCGGTCCACCCAGCTCGTCGTCGCGAGCAGTTCTCGCAGCATCCTGACCCGGGCAGCGTCCACGGGCCCATGCTGCCGGTCCGGACGGCCGGCTGACAGGATCGACACATGTCGATCGAGCCCGGCGACCTGTCGGGAGTGACCGTGGGCGTGCTGGGTGGGACGGGCGATCAGGGTCGCGGGCTGGCTCGCCGCTTCGCCCTCGCCGGCCTGGACGTGCTGATCGGGTCGCGGCAGCGGGACCGGGCCGAAGCGGCCGCCGCCGCCATGCCTGGACGGGTCCGCGGGCTCGACAACCGTGCCTGCGCGACTCAGGCGGACGTTGTGATCGTGGCCGTGCCGTGGGAGGGCCACTCGGCCCTGCTCACCGACCTGCGCGAGGTTCTCGCCGGCAAGACGGTGGTCGACTGCGTGAACCCGGTCGGCTTCGACGAGCACGGCGGCTACGCGATCCCGGTCGAGGAGGGCAGCGCCTGTCAGCAGGCAGCAGCCCTGCTCCCGCACAGCCGCGTGGTGGGCGCCTTCCACCATGTCTCCGCGGTCCAGCTGCTCGACGAGGGCCGCGACGAGGTCGACACGGACGTGCTCGTGCTCGGTGACGACAGAGCTGCCACTGACCAGGTCAGCGCGCTCGCGTCATCGGTGCCGGGAATGCGCGGCATCTACGCCGGGAGGTTGCGTAACGCGGGTCAGGTCGAGGCCCTCACCGCCAACCTGATCTCGGTCAACCGGCGTTACCGGGCGCACGCCGGCCTCCGTGTCACCGATGTCTGATGTGGGTCAGTGGAAGGAGTGCTCCTCGGCCGGGTAGACACCCCGGACGACCTCGTCGGCATATGCGCGAGCCGCGTCGCCAAGCACGGTGCGCAGGTCGGCGTACTGCTTGACGAACCGCGGCAGGGTGCCGTGCCGCATCCCGGCCATGTCCTGCCACACAAGCACCTGGCCGTCGCAGTGCGGGCCGGCACCGATGCCGATGGTCGGGATGACCAGCTCGGCGGTGACCCGCTGGGCCACCTCGGCCGGCACCATCTCCAGCACCACTGCGAAGGCGCCGGCCTCCTCGAGCGCGAGGGCGTGCTTGACCAGCTCGTCGCCCGAGCCGCCGCGGCCCTGCACGCGGTAGCCGCCGAGCTCGTGCTCGCTCTGCGGGGTGAAACCGATGTGGGCCATCACCGGGATGCCGGCGCCGACCATGGCCTCGACCTGGGGGACGACCTGCGCCCCGCCCTCGAGCTTGACCGCATGGGCCCCGCCCTCCTTCATGAACCGGACCGACGCCTCGAGCGCCTGGGCGGGCGAGGTCTGGTAGGCCCCGAACGGCAGGTCGGCGACCACGAGCGAGTGTCGGGCGGAGCGGCTGACCGCCCGCACCAGGGGGAGCAGCTCGTCCACCGTGACCGGCAGTGTGGTCTCGTAGCCCAGCACGTTGTTGGCGGCCGAGTCGCCGACGAGCAGCACGGGGATCCCGGCCTCGTCGAAGATCTCCGCGGCGAACTGCTCGTACGCCGTGAGCATCGCGAAGCGCTCACCGCGCTCTTTCATGGCCCGCAGGTGATGGATGCGTACGCGCTTCCTCGGTGCGGTCGAGGGGCCTGCGCCCTTCGAGGGGCCATCGCCCTTCGACGGGCCGTTGCCGTACGGCGGCGCAGTCTCGCCCTCGGTCGGGCCGGGCTGGGGGGAGTGCTCGGACTGAGTCATCGCTGACCTCCGCAAGTGCCTCGAGGCTCCCTGCCGGAGTCCCCGGACGTGACTCCATGGTGCCACGCCACCCTGCCCGGCCCGCCCCTGCCTCAAGATCACGACTTTTGGTTGATCTTGAGGCAACCAACGCGTCAGCAAG
>JAVEDG010000214.1 GCA_030841245.1 Actinomycetota bacterium | reverse complement strand
GTCGCCGCCGGCAACGTCGGGCTGCCGATGGTGGACGCGGTGCTGCACGACCCGCCGTACGACGTGCTGGCGGTCGAGGTGTCGAGCTTCCAGCTGCACTGGATGCTCACGGTCGAGTTCGCGGCCGCCGCGATCCTCAACATCGCCGAGGACCACCTCGACTGGCACGGGTCGTTCGCCGCGTATCTCGCCGACAAGGAGAAGGTCTGGAATGGCGACCCGTGCGCCGTCTACAACGGGGACGACGGGGTGCTGGTCGACCTCTCCGGCGGCCACCAGGACACCCACTGCTTCACCCTTGGCCGGCCCGGTGACGGGTGCTTCGGCGTCGAGGGTGACGTGCTCATCGACCGGGTGTCGGGACCACGGCCGGGCGACCGCGTGTCCGGCAGCGGTGGTGTCGAGCTCTGCCGGGTCGACGACCTGGCGTCCGCGGCCCCGCACAACGTGGCCAACGCGCTCGCTGCGGCCGCCCTGGCCCGCGCGCTGGGCGACGGCGAGCGGTTCGACATCAGTCCCGAACACGTCGCGGCAGGCCTGCGCGCCTACCGCCCCGGCGCCCACCGGATCACGCCGGTCGGCGCGGTCGACGGGGTCACCTTCGTCGACGACTCGAAGGCCACGAACCCGCACGCGGCTGCCGCGTCGCTGCAGGCGTTCGACCACGTCGTCTGGGTCGCCGGTGGGCTGGCCAAGGGCGCGAGGTTCGACGACGTCGTGCGGGTGACCGCAGACCGGTTGCGCGGGGCAGTCCTGATGGGTCGCGACCGTGCTCTGGTCGCCGAGGCTCTCGCGCGACACGCGCCGGATGTCCCGGTCGTGGAGGTCGCCGACACCGACACTGGTGCGATGGACGTCGTGGTGCGCGCCGCCGCCGGGCTGGCCCGGCCAGGTGAGACCGTGCTGCTCGCCCCTGCGTGCGCGTCGATGGACATGTTCACCGACTACGCCGCCCGGGGCGACGCGTTCGCCGCCGCCGTACGGCGTCTGGGCGGATGACGGCGGTCTCGGCGGGCGCCGCCGGGCCCGAGGTCGAGGAGGCAGAGCAGGTCCCGCTCCTGTTCCGGCCCGCCACTCCTTACTATCTCCTGCTGGGCGCCACGCTCCTGCTGCTCACCCTCGGCCTGGTGATGGTGTTCTCGGCGTCCAGCGTGGTCGCGTTCACGTCATTCGGGTCGTCGTTCGCGATCGTCGCCAAGCAGGCCGTCTGGGTCGCGATCGGGCTCCCGCTGATGCTCGTGGCCACCCGGCTGCCGGTCCGTGCGTGGCGGGCGCTGTCCTACGTCGGGCTGATCGGTTCGGTGGCGCTGCTCGTGCTCGTCGTGGTCGCCGGTGTCGATGTCAACGGCAACCGCAACTGGCTCAACTTCGGCGGCCCGTTCCGCATCCAGCCCTCGGAGTTCGCCAAGCTGGCGCTGATCCTGTGGGGTGCCGACCTGCTGGCGCGCAAGGACCGGCTGCTCGACCAGTGGAAGCACCTGCTGGTGCCACTGGTCCCGGTCGGCGGCGGCGTGATCTTCCTCGTGTTGCTCGGCGGCGACCTTGGGACCGCGCTCATCCTTGTGGCCATCCTCGCCTCGCTGCTCTACATCGCGGGGAGCCCGATCCGGCTGTTCGTTGGGGCGGCCGCGCCGGCCGGACTCATGGTCCTGTGGATGCTGCACACCAAGTCCGAGCGGCTCTCCCGCATCACCAGCTGGCTCGACCCCTCCAAGGACCCGCAGGGCGCGGGCTGGCAGCTGCTGCACGGCAAGTTCGCGCTGGCCAGCGGTGGCTGGTGGGGTGTCGGGCTCGGCGGCTCGACCGAGAAGTGGGGCAGCCTGCCGGAGGCGCACACCGACTTCATCTTCGCGATCATCGGCGAGGAGCTGGGCCTGGTCGGCACGATCGCCGTGCTTGCGCTGTTCGGAGCGATCGGCTACGCCGGGCTGCGCGTCGCAGTGCACGCGACCGACCCGTTCGTCCGCTACGCCTCCGGCGGCGTCACCTCCTGGCTGATGGTGCAGGCGCTGGTCAACGTCGGGGCGGTCCTCGGGATCCTGCCGATCACCGGCGTGCCGTTGCCCCTGGTCTCCTACGGCGGCTCCGCCCTCGTGCCCGCGCTGCTCGGCCTGGGGATGCTGCTCTCCTTTGCCCGGGCCGGTCGGTCGGGGCACGGGCGATAAGCGGTGCATGTCGTCGTCGCCGGGGGAGGGTCCGCCGGCCACATCGAGCCGGCCATGGCCTTCGCCGACGCGCTGCGCCGACGGGTCCCGGCAGCCGGGGTCACGGCGCTGGGCACGGAGCGCGGGCTGGACACCCGGATCATCCCGGCCCGTGGCTACCAGCTGGCCCTGATCCCTCCAGTTCCCATCCCGCGACGTCCCGGCCCCGACCTGCTGCGGGTGCCCGCCCGGCTGCGGGACGCGGTCCGGGCGGCCGCAAAGGTCCTGCGCGACACCGAGGCCGACGTGCTGGTGGGCTTCGGCGGGTTCGTCTCCGGGCCGGCCTACCTCGCCGCGCGCCGGGTCGGGGTGCCGATCGTCGTGCACGAGGCGAACCCGAGACCCGGCTGGGCCAACCGGCTCGGTGCGCGGCTCACGACGTACGTCGGGACCAGCTTCCCGGACACCCCGATCCGGCACGGCCGACTGGTCGGGCTGCCGATCCGGCGGTCCGTGGCCACCCTCGACCGGGCGGCTGCCCGACCCCAGGCGCGGGCGTCCTATGGCCTGGACCCGCAGCGCACAACTCTGCTGGTAACGGGCGGCTCGCAGGGCTCGCGGCGGCTCAACGAGGCTGCCTCCGGTGCGGCGGACGCCCTGGCCGGCGCCGGGGTGCAGGTGCTGCACGCGACGGGGCCGACCAACACGGTCACCGTCGATCGGCCGGCCGGCGCCCCGCCGTACGTCGTGGTGCCCTATCTCGAGCGGATGGAGCTGGCCTACGCCGCTGCCGACTTCGCCCTGTGCCGGGCGGGCGCCAACACCGTGACCGAGATGAGTGCGGTCGGCCTGGCAGCGGCCTACGTGCCCCTGCCCATCGGCAACGGGGAGCAGGAGCTGATCGCACGCCCGGTCGTGGCCGCGGGCGGCGGGCTGATGGTCGACGACGCCTCCTGCACCCCGGACTGGGTGCGCGACACGCTCACCCCGCTGCTCGCGGACCCGTCCCGGTTGGCGACGATGGGAGCAGCGGCGGCGGGGTTCGGCCGCCGCGACGCGGACGAGCGCCTGGTGGACCTGGTGCTCACTGCGATCGGCGCCGGACCGGGACGGAGGCGGGCATGAGTGCGGACGACGCCTTCCCCGAGCCGATCCCGCCGGAGCAGCTGGGAGCGGTGCACTTCGTCGGCATCGGCGGCGCCGGGATGTCGGGAATCGCGCGGATCATGCTGGCCCGCGGGATGCGGGTCTCCGGCAGCGACGCCAAGGAGTCGGTGGCGCTGGCGGCGTTGCGGGCGCTCGGCGCCAAGGTGTTCGTGGGGCACGACCCGTCCCACGTCGGGGACGCGGACACGGTCGTGGTGTCGACCGCGATCCGCGACCGCAACCCCGAGCTCGTCGAGGCCCGGTCCCGCGGCCTGCGCATCATCCACCGCGCGGGTGCGCTCGCCTCCCTGATGGTCGGGCACCGCTCCGTCGCGGTGGCCGGGACGCACGGCAAGACCACGACGACGTCCATGCTGACCGTGGCGATCCAGCGCTGTGGCGCAGACCCGTCGTTCGCGATCGGAGGCAACCTCAACGAGTCCGGCGCCAACGCGCACAACGGGTCGGGCGACGTGTTCGTGGCGGAGGCGGACGAGAGCGACGGGTCGTTCCTGCTCTACACCCCGCACGCGGCGATCGTCACCAACGTCGAGGCCGACCACCTCGACCACTACGGCACGGCCGCCGCGGTCGACGAGGCGTTCGTCCGGTTCACGGGGCGGATCGCCCCCGGCGGATTCCTC
>JAVEDG010000442.1 GCA_030841245.1 Actinomycetota bacterium | reverse complement strand
GAGCAGAAGATCCGTCATACCGATGACACCGTTCATCGGGGTGCGGATCTCGTGGCTCATGTTGGCCAGGAAGTCTGACTTGAGCCGCGAGGCCTCGCGAGCCGCGTCATGAGCTGCCGACATGGCTGCCTCGGCACCCACCTCCGCGCTGATGTCGGCCAACGTCCCGGCCCAGCCCGTGATCCCGCCGTGGACGTCCGGGATGGGTTTCGAGGTGACCAGGAAGGTTCGGGGCGGCGATCCCGGGCTCTCCATCTCGAATCGCCGGCGGAGCTCTGTCCCGACGAGGCTGTCGGCCGAGGGGACACAGTCGGCCGGTTGATCCGTGCCGATCATGAAGTCCCACTCGCGCCCGCGCGCATGCCCGGATGCGATGCCGGTGATCTCGCTCCAGCGTGGGTTCGTGTACAGGTACCGGTTCTCGACGTCGGTCCGGAAGATTCCGATCGGGGCGGCGTCCATGAGGAGACGCAGCTGAGCGGCGGACTCCTCGACCTCCAGGGCGCGGCCGGCGAGCAACCGTGCCTTGATGAAGATGTTCGCGAAGACCGAGACCTTGGCGCGGATCTCCTCGGGCGGCAGGGGCGCGAAGATGAAGTCGACCGCACCTTCGGCGTAGCGGTCGGTGTTGGGGATCTCGTCGCTGGTGTGAGCAGTGAAGAAGATGATGGGGGTCATCTCGGACTCTCGGCGCTGGCGAATCAGGGCCGCGGTCTCGGACCCGTCCATCACCGGCATGCGCACGTCGAGCAGGATGACGGCGAAGTTCTCGGCCATGACGCAGCGCAGGGCCGCGAGTCCGGAGTCGGCTTCGACGATGGAGTAGCCGAGCGGCAGCAGCACCGCCTTGAGCGCGAATCGCTTCGCGGGGTTGTCGTCGACGACGAGGATGGAGACGGCCCGGTCGTCGGTCACCGGCGGCGGACCGAGGATGGCCGGCCGGGACAGCACCGAGGCGGTCATGCCGGGATCCGCTCGAGCGTCGTCGGCAGCCATGGTCCGATCGCGGTGAGCAGCTCCACCGTGTCGACCGGTTTGGGGACATAGTCGTTCGCGCCGGCGTCGAGACATCGCTGGCGCTCTCCGCTCACCACCTTGCCCGTGACCGCGACGATGGGAAGTATCTGGAAGCGCGGCAGCGCCCGGATAGCGCGGATGGTCGCGTAGCCGTCCATGCCGGGCATCATGATGTCCATCAGGACGAGGTCGATGTCGGGGTTCTGCTCCAGTGCGGTGATCGCCTCGGGACCGTTCTCGGCGACGGTGACCTCCGCGGCGCCGCGTTCGAGCAGCGCGGTCATCGCGAAGATGTTGCGGAAGTCGTCGTCCACCACCAGGACCTGCAACCCGTTGAACGGCTTCTCGTCAAGGCCCAGGTCCTGCGTGGGAGGCGGGACCACGGCCGTGCTGTCCGCCGCTGAAGGGACGTCGGCGGCTTCAAGGGGAAGTACCTGGGTGGCCCGGGCCTTCGCGGTCCGGGCCTTCGTGGTCGGGGCCCTCGTGGTGCGGGCCGTCGTCGGCACGTCGGCCACCAGGTCGCCCGGGAGGAAGACGGTGAAGGTGCTCCCCTCTCGGGGAGTGCTCACCACCGCGAGCTCGCCGCCGAGCAGGCTGACGAGCTCTCGGCTGATGGACAGGCCGAGCCCAGTTCCCCCGTAGAGACGAGCCGTGGTGCCGTCCGCCTGCTCGAACGCCTCGAAGATCCGCTGCTGCTGCTCGTCGTCGATGCCGATACCGGTGTCGCTGACTGACAGCGCCACGACGGACGAGGCGCCGGCAAGTGACTTCGTGTTCGAGCTCCAGCCCGTCTCAGCCAGCCCGATCTGCAGCGTCACGTGACCTCGCTCGGTGAACTTGAACGCGTTGGCGATCAGGTTCTTGAGAACCTGGCGGAGGCGCTGCGGATCGGTGACGATCGACTCCGGAGCGCCGGATGCGATGTCGATCGCGTATCCCACGCCCTGCCCGGCGGCGACCTGCTCGAACTCGCGGAGAAGGGTTGTTCGGAGCACGGGCAGGGAGAGCTCGGTCAGCTCCACAGTGGCGGTGCCCGACTCGACCTTGGCCAGGTCGAGGATGTTGTTGAGCAGCCCCAGCAGGTCCTTGCCCGAGGTACGGATGACGCTGGCATATTCGACCTGCGTGTCCGTCATGTTCTTCTCGGGATTGTCCTCGAGCTGCTGGGCCAGGATCAACAGGCTGTTCAGCGGCGTGCGCAGCTCGTGCGACATGTTCGCGATGAACTCCGACTTGTACTTCGACGAGACCGACGTCTGGGCCAGCTGGGCGGCCTTCTCCTCCACCAGCCGCTTGGCCTCCTCGACCTCACGGTTCCGGTGCTCCGCCACGATGTTCTGCTCGGCGAGCAGCTTGGCCTGACGGCCGAGGTCCTCGTTCGACTCCCGCAGCTCCTCCTGCTGCAGGCGCAGCTCCTCGGCCTGCGACTGGGACTGCTTGAGCAGGTTCTCGGTCAGCGTGCTGGCTTCGATCGTGCTCAGGACCAGACCGATGCTCTCCGTGATCTGGTCGAGGAACGCCTGATGGGTGACGCTGAAAGCGGAGAACGAGGCGAGCTCGATGACCGCGCGGACCGATCCCTCGAAGAGGACCGGGAGGACCACGACGTTGAGCGGACTTGACGCGCCGAGCCCCGAGTTGATCCTGACGTAGTCGCCGGGGACCTCGGTGAGCAGGATCCGCGTCTTCTCCTTCGCACACTGGCCCACCAGGCCTTCGCCGAGCCGGAACGATGTCGAGATGTTCCTTCGCTCCTCGTAGCCGTAGCCGGCCTGGAGCTCCAGCACGGGTTCGCCCCCGCCCGTCGGGCTCGTCATGGCGTAGAACACAGCGTGCTGGGCCGACACGAGCGGTGCGATCTCGGAAAGGATCATGCTCGAGACGTCGGTGAGGTCACGTTGTCCCTGGAGCATGCGCGTGAAGCGCTCGCGGTTGGTCTTGAGCCAGTCCTGCTCGATGTTCTGTCGAGTCGTCTCACGGAGGTTGCGGATCATCTCGTTGAGCTTGTCCTTGAGGACGGCGACCTCGCCGCTGGCCTCGACCCGGACCTGCCTGGTGAGGTCGCCCTCCGTCACCGCGGTGGCAACTTCGGAGATGGCGCGCACCTGGTTCGTGAGGTTGGCCGCCAGCTGGTTGACGTTGACCGTCAGGTCCTTCCACACACCCCCGACCTCCTGGGACTGCGCCTGACCTCCGAGCTTGCCCTCGACTCCGACCTCGCGCGCGACCCGCGTGACCTCGCCGGCGAAGGCGTTCAGCTGATCGACCATCCCATTGACCGTGTCCTTCAGCTCGAGGAACTCGCCCTTCACGACGATCGAGATCTTCTTGCTCAGGTCACCGTTGGCCACGGCCGTGGTCACCTCGGCGATGTTGCGCACCTCGGCAGTCAGGATGCTGGCCATGATGTTGACGTTGTCGGTCAGGTCCTTCCAGACGCCGCCGACCTCGATCGTGACGGCGGCAGCCTGACCGAGCTTCCCTTCGGTGCCGACCTCG
>JAVEDG010000182.1 GCA_030841245.1 Actinomycetota bacterium | reverse complement strand
ACGTCCTCGGCGGCGTCGGACACCGAGAGCGCGAGGAACCGTACGTCGGGGAGCCGCGGCACCAGCTCGCGCAGCACGGCCAGCCCGCCGCCGCCGGGCAGGTGCACGTCCAGCAGTACGACGTGGGGCTCTGTCGCCGCGATGACCGCGATCGCCGACCCGGCGTCCTCCGCCTCACCCACGATCTCGACCGAGTCGCCGAGCTCGGCCCGCACGCCGGTGCGGAACATCCGGTGGTCGTCGACCAGGACGACGCGGGGCACCGGCTGACCGGTCATCCGCAGTTCCCGGCACGTGCCCGGCCGCAGAAGGTCCGCGTGGATGCTGTCACGACTGGCTCCTCGGCATGCTCAGCTGCACCTCTGTCCCGGCGCCGACCCGGCTGCGCACCTCGGCGGTCCCACCGTTGCGCTGCATCCGTCCCACCACCGACTCGCGCAGGCCGAGCCGGTCGGCCGGCACCGCAACGGGGTCGAAGCCGGGCCCGCGGTCCCGGACGAAGACGGTGACCTGTTGCGGCTCGACCTCCGCATAGACCGAGATGGGTCCGTCACCCGCGTACTTGGCGGCGTTCACCAGGGCCTCGCGGGTCGCCTGGAGGAGGGCCCGCAGCCGCTCGTCGAGGTCCCCGTCGGACACGACGACGAGCTCCACCGCGACGCCGTGCGCGTCCTCGACCTCGGCGGCCACCTGCTCGAGGCCGGCCTCGACCGTGCTGCCCGGCTCGGCGGTCGGCCGGTAGAGCCAGCTGCGCAGCTCGCGTTCCTGTGCGCGGGCCAGCCGGGCGATCTCTCTCGGGTCGTCGACGTGGCGCTGGATCAGGGTCAGCGTGTGCAGCACGGAGTCGTGGACGTGGGCCGCGACCTCCGCGCGCTCCTGCTCGCGGATCCGGGCGCTGCGCTCGGCCGCCAGGTCCCGCGCCATCCGCAGCCACCACGGCGCCGAGACGAGCGCCACCCCGGCCACGATCACGAGTGCGGCAAGAACGGCCCCGAGGCCGCCCGCGACGTGCACGGCACCGACCACCAGTGACCCGACCCCGAGCAGCACCAGAGCAGCGCCGGCAGCTGCCCGGACCGCGCCGGTCCTGCGGTGGCTCACCGTCGCCGCGCGCAGCCGGGCCCGCTGGCTGTCGTCTGCCTGGCGCCACAGCAGGGCGAGGCCGGCGGCGACCGCGAGGAGCGGCACGGTGACGTGGGGCTGCACCCCGAAGCCTGCCGCGGAGGCCACCAGCCCGCCGCCGAGCACGACGAGCGCCAGGGCGAGGACGACCCCGACGTCGCGATTGCGGTTCGACTCCTCGGCGGCCACACCGGCATCGAGCGGGGCCAGCACCCAGAACGCGGCGTACATCGCAACCCCCGCACCGCCGGCCGCGGCGAGGACCACGAAGGCGATCCGCACCAGGAGCACGTCGAGGCCGAGGTGGTCGGCCAGCCCCTGCGCGACGCCGGCCAGCACCCGGCCGCGGGTGGCGCGGAAGAGCCGCCGGTGCCCCGTCTCGACCTGCCCTCCAGCGCTCACGCCGACGATCGTCACACGCGGCGGACCTCCCGTGCATCAGGTGCGGACCCCGGCGCGGGTCAGGGTCCGTTCAGGGTCCGACCAGGGCACGCCCCGATGGTCACCGGCCCGCGCCGTCGCCACGATGAGTCCATGACCACAGACCAGCCTGCCGACGACGACCCTGCGACTGTGGGCGGTGGCTCGGACCACGGACCGAGCACCGGCACCGCGACGGCCGCCCCACCACCGACGCCAGGTGCGTCCCGCCCGCCATTGCGACGCCACCGCGGCGACCGCAAGATCGCCGGCGTCGCGGGCGGCCTCGCCCGCTACCTCGACATCGACCCGCTGATCGTGCGAGTGGTCCTCGTGGTCCTCGCCGTGTTCGGCGGCTCCGGGCTCCTGCTCTACGCGCTCGGCTGGCTGCTCATCCCGGACGATGGCGACGAGGAGTCCGAGGCCGCCAAGCTGGTGGGCGGCCGCAGCAGCTCGACCATCGTCCTGGTGGCGATCCTGGCGATCGTGGGGCTGGCGGCGTTCGGCCAGTCCTTCCGCGGCTTCGGCTACGGATTCGGCTTCGGCGGCATGCTCGTGCTCATCGTCGTCTCGGTCGCGGCGTACGCCGTGTGGCGGGGCGACCGCCCGCTGCAGCGCCACGGGCCCACCGGTCCGCCACCGGGAGCCGGGGGACCGGGCGCCTACGGCCAGACACCTGGCACCGCGTACGTCCCGCCCTACGCGCCGTCGGCGGCCTATGTACCGCCAAGGTCCGAGCCGGTCACCGCGACCTATCCGGGCGCCGTCCCGCCGGCGAGTCCGCCGAAGCCCCAGCGGCCACGCTCACCGCTGGGCCGGATCACCGTCAGCGTCGCGATGGTGCTGGCCGGGCTGCTCATCGCCATGAACCTCAGCACCCACCACGACGTCTCGGCCGCCGCCATCCTGGCCACCTGTCTGGCCGTGGTCGGGCTGGGTCTGCTCGTGGGCGCGTTCTTCGGCCGGGCCCGCTGGCTGATCGTCCTCGGCGTACTGCTCTCGCTGGTCGCCACCGCGGCCACGGTCGCGGACGTGCCGGGGCACAGCGTCGGTCAGCGCACCTGGATGCCGCGCTCAGTCGCTGCGGCCCAGCACACGGACTACCGGCTCGGCGTCGGCCACGCCACCCTGGATCTGACCGCGCTCGACCTCTCGGGAGCAGCGCCGGTCCACCTGGACTCGCGGCTCGGTGTCGGTCAGCTCACAGTGCTGTTGCCGGCCGACGCCTCGGCAAGGGTCATCAGCCAGGTCGGCGTCGGGCACGAGGAGCTGCCCGGAGACCGTGCCGACGACGGCTCGGACCTGCACCTCGGCTACCGGACCCCGCCCGGTGTCACGGACCCCGACCTCACCCTCGACCTGCGGGTCGGCTTCGGAACCCTGGAGGTGCGTCGTGCGACGCCATGAGCTCGATCTGGTCTCCCTCATCGCCGGCGTTCTCTTCTGCCTGGTCAGCGCAGCCCTGCTGGTGTCCGTCGCCGCGGACTCCCAGCTGAACGCGCGGTGGCTGGCGCCGACGCTGCTCGTCGGGCTCGGGGCGCTCGGTCTGGCGGGGGCGCTTGGCGGTCGGCGAGACGGCCGGGACCGCAGCGCGTTGTCGTCCGACGAGGCGCCGGTTACGTCGGGCGATGACCCGGGCGGAACTGCGTGACCGCGGCCGCTGCACCCGCGCTATCCTCACTCGGGCCACGGCAGGTTGCCCGAGTGGCCAAAGGGAGCGGACTGTAAATCCGTCGGCTCAGCCTACGTTGGTTCGAATCCAACACCTGCCACCCATGTCGGCCCCGGTCTCCTGCAGGCCGGGGCCGGCGGCGTCCTCGCGGCTCGGGTTCCGGCGGCGGATGTTGGTTACCGGGCGGTGCAACGCCCGTGTACCCTTGGGCCTCGCGCGCTGGCCCCCTTAGCTCAGTCGGCAGAGCGTCTCCATGGTAAGGAGAAGGTCTACGGTTCGATTCCGTAAGGGGGCTCTGGTGTCCACGCGTCCGGGGCGGGTGGACCGACCCGGCGGAGTAGCTCAGCCTGGTAGAGCAAGCGGCTCATAATCGCTGTGTCGCCGGTTCAAGTCCGGCCTCCGCTACCAGCACCGACCAGTACGACGACGAGACACCAGTACACGAGACCCGAGCACGACAGACAAGGAGCCGCACCTGCGGCTCACCGACAAGGCAGGGAGACGCGCCAGTGGCCGCCAAGACAGACGTCCGTCCGAAGATCACGCTGGCGTGCACCGAGTGCAAGGAGCGCAACTACATCACCCGCAAGAACCGGCGCAACGACCCCGACCGGCTCGAGCTGAAGAAGTACTGCCCGCGCGACCGCAAGCACACCGTGCACCGCGAGACCCGCTGACGTCGGGTGTCGCGCGGTAGCCGTACCGGTGTGCTGCACCAGGGCCCTGTCCCCGCGCTCGTCCACGGCGCGGTCGAGTACGTCGTCGGTGCACTGCTGATCGTCGCGCCGTTCCTGTTCGGCTTCAAGGCCACGTCGGCGACGGCCGCATCGGTCGTCGTCGGCCTCGCGCTGCTCGCGTTCACCGCCATGTCGGCCCTGCCCACGGGGCTGGTCCGCTCGATCTCGCTGGGCGTGCATGTCCTGGCCGACGTCATCCTGGCCGTGCTGCTGGTGGCGTTGCCGTTCCTGCTCGGGTTCACCGACGAGGCTGCCCCGACCGCGCTGTTCATCACCCTCGGCGTGCTGCACCTGCTGGTCACCATCGCCACCCGGTTCCCGGAGCGGGCCGCGGACCGCGCCGACCCCACCCGCTGAGCGCCGCACCCGCCCTGCGTTAGCGTCGCGGGCTAGCCGTGCCGTCGTCACAGGAGCCAGCATGCCGATCGACCCGTCGTTCGTCGGGCGCAGCTATCCGCCGACCGAGCCCTACGAGGTCGGCGTGGAGAAGATCCGGGAGTTCGCCGACGCGATCGGCGACCCCAACCCGGCCTACCGCGACCGCGACGCGGCCAGGGCGCTCGGCCATCCCGACGTGGTGGCGCCACCGACGTTCCCGTTCGTCATCACGTTCCGGGCGTCCCGTGCGGTGACGGACGACCCGGACCTGGGCATCGACTACAGCCGGGTGGTGCACGGCGAGCAGCGGTTCGTCTACGTCCGCCCGGTCCGGGCCGGCGACCGCCTCACCGCGACCGTCACACTCGAGTCGATCCGCTCCGCCGGAGGACACGACATGGTCACCTCGCGCAGCGACGTGAGCACGACCGACGGCGAGCCGGTGGTCACGGCATACGCCACCCTCGTCGTTCGTGGGGGTGAGCAGTGAGCGCCCCGTCGTACGACGATGTCGAGGTCGGCACCGAGCTGCCGTCGCAGACGTTCCCGGTCCGGCGCGTCGACCTGGTCCGCTACGCCGGCGCCTCCGGCGACTTCAACGTCATCCACTGGAACGAGCGGGCGGCCCGGTCGGTCGGACTGCCGGACGTCATCGCCCACGGCATGTTCACCATGGCGCTCGCCGTCCGGGTCGTCACCGACTGGGCGGTGGACCCCGCCGCGGTGGTCGACTACGGCGTGCGCTTCACCCGGCCGGTGCCCGTCCCCGACGACGAAACCGGCACCGCGGTCGAGGTCTCGGGCACCGTGGCCGCCAAGCTCGAGGACCGGCGGGTGCGGGTCGACCTGACGGCCACGCACGGCGGCGCCAAGGTGCTGGGCCGGGCCCAGGCCGTCGTGCAGCTGGGCTGACATG
>JAVEDG010000458.1 GCA_030841245.1 Actinomycetota bacterium | reverse complement strand
GCGCTGACGCGTTTAGAACTGACGCGTGACATGAACGGCAACGGCTGGTCCATGAAGCGGGGAACGATCCTCGTCGGAACGAGCAGAGGCGGCGATTACGACCGAGCCTATGTCAGCATCGTTGGTTTCATTGATCCGCAGAGCGGAAAACTGGTCAAGCTTGGCGGCGACGTGCTTGGCGGCGATGGTGGAGCAGGACTTAAAGGGAAACGCAGACAACTCGACGGCGGTTGGGCGCGCATGCTCGGCAAAGTTGGTACGGCGGCGTTGAACGTGACAGGGGCGCTTGTCGGCGGACGTGGTAATGGCACCGTAATCATCTCTGACGGGCTACGCACCCGTGCGGTCAATCCTATTACTGATGAAATCAGCGGCGTGATCGGCGGCGAGTTGGATGAGAAGCAACGCCGGGGATTTGTCGAGGTAGCAGCCGGAACAACTGGCTATGTGATGGTCACGGATCTGCCGAGCGTTATTAGAGGTACGGAAGCGAGTCCCGATCTGAACGAAGAGACGCTAGCTGCGATCACGGATGTGGACGCGGCGCGACCAGCAACGGGACTCAGCGAGCGCGAGTTGGCTGAACTACTTGCTACCGGTTCGCCTGAAGAAATCCGAGCAGCCATGCCGAGAATGTCTGCCGAGCTGCGCAAGATCGCAGCAGCCGTCCTTGAACAATGACCAGAGGCGAACAAAGTGGAACTGAGAGACTCACAGAGACCAAGCATTGATCCTCGGAGACTGGTGCGGGAATGCGGCAAGCAAGCACTCGCCGAAGCCCTCGCAGCTACCGGCTATATACCGCAGGCGCACACCCTGAGCGACGTGGCTTTGGCCCTACGTCAATATCATCCGATCCTGTTCGGAGGACCGCGCGGCTCAGGCAAAACTTCATTGGGTGAGGCGCTGGCGCAAGGCTGCAACCTTTCCCTCTTTTACGTACCCGGCGTCGAAGGGCTGACTTCTAACGAGGTGCTTGGCGGCTGGCGACAGCGAGCGCAGGAACGCGCCATTGAGCAGTCAATCCGAGGCGGAACCGACGCAAAAATCGCACGGACGCTCGTCTGGACAGACGAGTTCTACGAAAGGGGAGAGTTCCTTGAAGCCTTCGCCTACGCCAAGGAAGCCTCGGATCGCAATGAGCCGCCGCCGGTGCTGATTGTCGATGAGGTCGAAAAGCTTGAGTTGAAAATTCAGAATCTGCTGCTGCAACCATTAGCGCGTGGTTGGGCGAACGTGCCGAAGCTTGAAGGAGTGATCGGTGTTCGGCGACGCGAGCATATGCCCATAGTGGCGCTCACCAGCAACAACCTCAAATTGCTTTCAGAGCCGCTGCGCTCGCGCTGCTTCGTCACGTGGATGGAATTGGCTAAGCCGGAAGAGGAGGTGCGAATCCTCTGTGCGCGAGTGCCGCAGGCTGGAGCCTACCTGATCGCAGCGACGGTAAAGATCACACAACTCATTAAGTGGGACATGCCGCAAGTGAGGGACAAGCCTGGACTGCGTGAGTCCATTGATCTGCTCACTGCGCTCGCAGATGACGGAGTGACGTTACTAAACGAAGGTGTAATTTCCGAGTATCTCGCCTGCCTTGGCAAGGAACAGAAGGAACTGTCCAGCTTGCGGAAAGCGCTGGCCCGGCTGGAAGAAGCAGCCAACGAAAAGCATGCCGCAATTGACGGCTGGATCGAAGCGGCATTTGCCACGGGTCAGGGACGCAGAGTGCGAGCCTTAGAGGAACTGCAGGAGGTCCGGGCATGACTAAACGACGCAATATGCCGGTGCTGATCGTGGGAATAGTCGGGGCACTAATCGTCGGCATGCGGTTGCTCTCGGTCGCTTTGCCGGAGAGAAGCGGCAAGGTAGATCCGCACGTCAGCCTAACGGAAAACCAAGCCCAGCAGATTGTCGAAAAACAGCGACAGCAGCAAGTCCGTTCATTCATGGCAGCGTCGGAAGGCGAGGTCTCGCGCACGGAAGAACGGATTCGTGAAGCAACAGCTTTGGCAACGGCGTCCAGTCTATTTGCAGCCAAAGAATCTCTCGACAAGCGCACGCCGGCGAGCGTCACTGCTCTCTTAGCAGGAGTCTACAACGCTGGTCTGCTGCCGCCAGGAATGCAACTAGTCGATAGTTCGGGAGGAGTCAGTTCGTCGCGCGGTCAGCTTTTTGTGCGTTACCGGCCTGAGCCACTTGGCATCGAGGTGGTCTCCCTTGGAAACGAGCGAATCGACGGTCCGCCATTGTTAATCCGCGTGCCTGATGACGGATATAGCGGCACAAGCGAGGATGGAGCGCGGCTCTATCTGGCAACCCGATTGGATGAAATTACAGTGCCGGCGCCGTTCGCTCATGAGGCAGAAGTCATTGAGTTGGGGTTTGCGCCTGAACCGCTGAGAGCGGCAAAGCTGCCGAACCCTAATGGCAGCAAGTAAACCGCAGTTGGAAAAGGAGAATGGAAAATGGCAGGCAAATCTGAACGAGTGAAGGTCGAAGTTAAGGACTCAACCGAAGGCGACGTGCGAACATTCAATATCACGCTAACGGCACCGGCCAGTGACTTCTTGCTGACGGATTTGCTCAAACAAAGAGGCGTCATCGATGCGCTGGATGCCGAACTTAAGCAGGCCGTCAAAAGCGCGACCGAGAGTTATCTAAACGCCGCAGAGAGCCTGATTGCCAAACTTGCCAAAGAGCCTAAACAGGCGCGGAAGTCGCGTACTAATGGGAAAGAGGATGGCAAGGACGAGAGATCGAGTTCGATGGCACTGTCAGAACAACCAAAAGAGATAGCCAGGGAACCACTGCAAGCACAGTGACGACCTGAATCGAAGGATCAACTGCGATGAAGAGTCAACGAAACACCCTCTCTGTTCACCTTCGAGATTCCGGCGAGAGATTGTGGAAGGTTAAGGAGTTGCTTCGCACCTGATTTTTGATGACACGTCACCCCTGGAGGGTGCATACGCACGCAAGCTTTTGCATGCGTATGTAAACCCGGCAGCAAAGGAGATTAGAAGAAGGCGCATGCGGCTGCATACAAATGCATGCGCCCGCAGGCACCTAATAAGAAAGAAAAGCTGATTATGCCAAGAACAAAAAAGCTGAAAACAATCTCTTATCGAATCTCAGAAGAGCTATGGATGGAGATCGAAAGACAGGCGGCGAAGACAGGAGAAACGCCGCACCTATGGGGCCGCTCTGCGGCACTGGAGAAGCTGAATAACGAACACGGATTGACCGGCAATGAGCGCATATTGTTTGAACAATTTGCGCGCGGGCAGTATCTCATTACGCAAGGTTTTCAACTGCTCGCTGAGAACAACTTAACCGCCGAAGAGTGGAAGAAGTTCCGCACTATTGCCAACGAACGAACCTCTGAGATCGCGGACGGAGCGCTCGCGATGCGCGCCAAAAGGAACGGTCAGAGAGTCTGATTAGAGCAAGACGTGACGAGGAGGAGGGAGGAATGAAGAGCCGAAACCCGTTCACCGAAGAGGGAAGAACGCGCTTTAGGAATTTTCAGAGGCGCATCACGACCTACCTCATTCTCTGGACGATCATTGGCTTGGGCGCAACTGCCGGCGGGATGTATCTCAAGACCAGGTATGGCTATCGGCCTTTACAGCGGCTGTACTTGAGGCAGTACGTCAAAGCCGCAATCAAGTCATCTCTGCCACTCACCAAGCCGTCCAGGTACACCCTATTAGTGCGCGTCGTTAGTGA
>JAVEDG010000138.1 GCA_030841245.1 Actinomycetota bacterium | reverse complement strand
CGTCCTCTGCCGGATCGTCGCCGAAGGCGTTTTCGTTGGTGTTGTCGCTCACCACTGCACCTTCTCACGGCTCCTGTGAGATCGGCCGGTGCGGTGTCCCGCGTGTGACCGCGCTCAAGGGGGCTGTCCCGACTGCCGATGAGCACGAGATGTCCTCCCACTCGCGGCTGTCGGCCGATGCGACGCTCACCCTCGACGAGGCCGTCGACATGGCCCGGGCTGACCGGCACGACGTGCTGCGCGCGATCGAGAACAGGTCGCTGCGTGCCGTCCAGCGCGAGGGCCAGTGGATGGTCGCGGTCGGCGACCTCCGCACCTGGATGTCCCGTCGCTGAGCCGGCACTCCCTTTCCAACTGCGTAGGGCAACTGTGTTCGGCCGATTGCTGACACGTTGCCTGCTCAAGGGGCAATGTGCACGATCCGATACCTTTTGTGCACGGTACGTGAACGCTGACCGCCGGGAGTGACCGTGGACAAGCGGATCAAGATCACGATTCGCCTGCTCGTCGCGACAGTGGTCATCGAGACGTCGCTAGCACTGGTCTTCCGCATCGAGTCCGTCGTGGACCTCCGCGCCGGAGAGACCAGCCTGGTCAACTGGTTGGCACTGCCCGGCCTTGCCGCCCTGGTGCTTGTCGCCATCAGCCTGCTGCGCGCCCGCCGCGATCTGCTGAGCCTGCGCCGCCAGGTGGACACCAGCGAGCAACGGATGGCTGCGCTCGAGGCGACCTCGGCCGAATGGCTGTGGCACGCCGACCCTGATCTGGTGGTGACCTACTCGAGTCCGGCCGTCGCCGACGTACTCGGCTACTCGTCCGCGGAGGTCGTGGGCCACTCGTTCCTCGACCTGCTCGAGCCCGACGACGCGACGACGGCCCGCGAGGTCGTCAGGAAGTCGAGGGCCAGCGGCACCGGCTGGACCAACATGGAGCTCCGCTGGCGTCACCGGGACGGGCGCGTTGTGGTGCTGCAGGGCAGTGGTGTCCCGATGTTCGACGACCTCGCTCGGGTCGTCGGGTTCCGCGGAACATTGCGGCCCACTGAGTCGCAGCAGACGTCGCACCGGGAGCACGACGCGACTCGGCGGCGGATCGACGACCTCGCGGCGGGCGGCAGGTTGCGCATCGCGCTGCAGCCGATCATCGACCTCGCCAGCGGTCGATGGGTCACCGCCGAGGCGCTGGCCCGCTTCCCCGACGGCCGTGGTCCCGACACGTGGTTCCGGGAGGCTCGCGAAGCAGGGCGCGGCACGATGCTCGAGGCCTACTCGATCCACCGGGCGCTGGAAGACGCGCTGCCGCGGCTGGCACCTGACATCGGGATCTCGCTCAACGCGTCACCCGCGATGATCCTCGACCCGCGGTTGCGGCGCATGCTCGAGCAGGAGCAGGTGCCGTTGGAGCGCATCACCGTGGAGATCACGGAGCACGCGGCAGTCACCGAGTACGACGACATCAAGGCTGCGCTGCTGCCGCTGCGCGAACGCGGGATGCGCCTCGCAGTCGACGACATCGGCGCCGGCTACGCCTCGTTCAGCCATGTCCTGCGGTTGCGGCCCGACATCATCAAGCTGGACCGGTCGCTGATCGAGGCGATCGACGAGGACGCCGCCAAGCGTGCCATCGTGACCGCGATGATGCTCGTGGCGCTGGAGATCGACGCGACGGTGACCGCCGAGGGCGTCGAGACCGCCGGTGAGCTCGCCGCAGTCATGAGCTTGGGCGTCGACCACGGGCAGGGTTACCACCTGGCCCGTCCCGACACGGGGCCGGCGACGTGGGCATCGTGGCGGCAGCGGACCTGGCTGCCCGGGAGCTCGGCGTCCACCCAGCGGGTCTGAGCCGCTGCGACGCCGTACAAAGCTCGCTCGGCTACGCGGTGCCTCTGTGCCATGTCCGGGCGGATCCGGGGTCAACCCACATAGGTTTTCCGGCTCATGATGTCGCCGTCTCGAGTGTGGATCACGTGCTCGAGGCCACGCGCCTCTGCCAACCGCCGACCTTCGGCCACTGCTTCGGCCTTGTACGGCGCGCGGCTCAGCGCGCGGGTGTTCCCCTCGAGTACGTTCACCCACTCCGTGGCGCGGTGGAGGGTGTGAATGCGACGCCCCGGCCTCCCCATGCCCGCGTCTACGGCCGGGCGGGCTCGAGTGGTTCAACCGCCCGGCTACCTCTTCCGGGCCCGATACGCCGCGACGGCGTTCCGGTTGCCACAGGCCGTCGAGCAGAAGCGTCGCGAGCGGTTCTTCGAGAGGTCGAGGACCAGGCCCTCGCACCCGTCGTCGGCGCAGACCCCGAGCCGGGACATCTCCTCGGCTCGGATGACGTCGGTCATCGCCATCGCGGTCTCGACGAGGATCCGGGTGTCGAGCGGCGCCTCCGTCGGGACCGCGTGGAAGTGCCAGTCGAGCGGGTCGTGGCGGACCAGCTGGGGGAGGGCCTGCGCCTGGCTCAGCATCTGGTTGACCATCGCCGCCGCGTCGTCGCGTTCGGCGGTGAGCAGCTCGCGGAGCCGGGGCCGGAGCGCGCGGACGGTCTCCAGCTCCTCGGGTGTGCGGTCGTGGCGGCCGGTGTACGCATGCTCGTCCCAGACCCGGTCCAGGTCGGCCACCGTGGTCAGGGTGTCCGGCTCGACGGCGCTGTTGACCAGCGTCACCGCGGCCTGGAGCGCGCACTCCGTGTCATGGGCGAAAACCACGTTGACATATTACATGCTCCCCGCGTAGCGTCACGTGTCATGAGCACGTTGACCCATGACGCAGAGAAGGCGGCCTCCGTGTCACCCCGCTCGCGACTGGTCTCCGGGCTGGTGCTGGCCGTGGTGTCGGCCAGCACGTTCGGCATGTCCGGTGCGCTGGCGCGGGGGCTCTTCGACACCGGGTGGAGTCCGGGCGGCGTCGTGCTGGTCAGGGTCGGCCTCGCGGCGCTCCTCGTCACGCCGCTCGGGCTGATCTCGCTGCGGGGCCGCTGGTGGCTGCTGCGCCGGAACGCCGGTCTGATCGCGTTGTACGGCGTCGTGGCGGTCGCCGGCGCGCAGTTCTGCTACTTCTCCGCGGTCGCGCACATGCAGGTCGGCCCGGCGCTGCTGATCGAGTACACCGCGCCCGCCGCTGTCGTGGTCTACCTGTGGCTGCGTCACGGGCAGCGGCCCGGGCCGCTGACGCTCGCCGGTGCCGGGCTGGCCGCCCTCGGCCTGGTGCTGGTTCTCGACCTGCTGTCCGGTGCCGAGCTCTCGGCCGTCGGCGTCATTTGGGCACTCGCCGCGATGGTCGGCTGCGCGGTCTACTTCGTCATCTCCGCCGACGAGGACAACGGGCTCCCACCGCTCGTCCTCGCCTGGGCTGGGCTGGTCTCCGGAGCCCTCGGCCTCGGCCTGCTCGGACTCGTCCGGCTGATGCCAGTGCACGCCGCGCGCGCGACCACGACGTACGCCGGTCACGATGTGGCCTGGTGGGTCCCTCTCGTCACTCTCGGACTGGTCACGGCCGCCGTCGCCTACGTGACCGGCATCGCCGCCGGTCGTCGGCTCGGCTCTCGCCTCGCCTCGTTCGTGGCGCTGCTGGAGGTTGTCGCGGGTGTGGTCTGGGCGTGGCTGCTCCTCGACCAGTTCCCCGGCGTGGTCCAGCTGGTCGGTGGGCTGCTCATCCTCGCGGGCGTGGTCGCGGTCAAGCTCGGGGAGCGTGCCGTGGGCAGCAAGCGGCAGTCCCCGGCCTGAGCCCCACGGATAGTGCACGCCGGCGTCCACACCGAACACGGTCCGTCCTCCCTGAGGGGTCGTACGCCGATCCTGGTCAAGGTGTGCAACACGCGCCCGTGAGTGCCGGTTCGGCGCGGTCGTCATGCCGTCCCTGGTGAAATGGAGCTGGCACACCACGGACCTGCGATCTGTCCTAGGCCTGCGCTTTGAAGGTGATGGGTGGCCGTGGTGTGCGGTCGACCGTGAGGTTGAAGACGTCGGGGCGTCCATAGTGTCCGGCGACGTCCAGGGTCCGATGGGCGCTAGCAGACACTGCCGGGTCGATATCGGCGTAGAGGATGCCGTACTCGCGGTGCAGGGGACCGGCGACAACGTTGCCATGGGGATCCATGATCACCGAGTCACCGGAGTTGAGCCAGGTATCCCGGTGCGGAAACAAGGTGTCGCGCGCAGGCAGCGCCGGCGGTACGTCGTCCGAGTTGAGAGCGCAGCCCGATCCGATGACCCAGCAGCGACCTTCCGATGCGATGTGACGCATCGTGGCCAGCCATCCCTCGCCCTCGTCCCATGTGGACGCCACGTAGATCTGCACACCATCCGCGTACAGGCTGTAGCGAGCCAACGGCATGTAGTTTTCCCAGCAGATGAGCCCACCCAGCCGGCCGAACGACGTGTCCACGACGCGCAGGCCAGAGGCGTCGCCCTGGCCCCAGATCATTCGCTCGGGGTTCGTCGGTACGAGTTTGCGGTGCCGGTTGAGAACTGCCCCGTCGCGACCGATCGTGACCAGGGTGTTGTAGATGGTCGCGCGGCTGAACGAGCCTTCACGTTCGTGCACGCCGCAGACCACGACCACCCCGTGGCTGGCCGCCGCCTCCTGCACCGGCCTCAAGTCGTCTCCGGTCAGGTCCACGCTGTTGGCGAGCAGCTGGGCGTAGATCTCAGAGGTGGTGTCGTAGTCACTCTGCGGGCGCAGGCCCCAGATCCACACCGGGTAACCGGGAACGAAGGTCTCCGGGAAGACGACCAGCCCGGCTCCCGCCGACGCGACCTCTGAGACGGCGTCGACGACGATCTTGATCGTCTCGTCACGGTCGAGCAGCGCCGGAGGGCGCTGAACAACGGCGGCCGTGACCATGTCCTGACCCACGACGCCTCCCACTTAGCAGCCCACGATCCTCGGGGAACAGTAGCGGGGCCAGCCCTAGGAAGCCCCCTCCGAGAACCGCCCGACCGTTCCTGGGTCATCCGTCAATCGGTCGCAGGCACTACCGATCGGTTCTCTGGGCCCGATCAGCAGCCTGGGACGGCATGAGCTCGGTGTCCGGGTCGACCGGCATGGCGTGGTCGCCGTGCCGGTGGACGATGCGCCACTCCCCGTCCTCGCGCCGATAGATCTGGGTGACCCGCAGTTCGTTGGTGACGACCTCGCCATTCGGCCTGGTTGCCGTGTATCGCTCGAAGCCGCAGGTGTAGGCGAGGTCACCTTGCACGTCCGCGGCGATCAGCTGGTAGTCGTACGTGACGCAGTTGTCGAACGCGCTCGCCACCCAGCTGATGGTGCGGTGCACGTTCTCCCAACCGCTCCGGGCGCGGACGCCGGCACCGAAGACCGTGACCGGCTCCCGGTGGGACCATGCGGTGATCCACGACGAGGTGTTGCCGCTGTGCATGTCGATGCCGGTCTTGTTCTGGACCGGGAGCCATTCAGCGAGGAAGGCTTGCAGCTGCTGGGACATGAGTCTCTCCGTAGGGGTCCTGAAGCGGCGTGCCGCACCCGGTGCAGCACGGCTCGGTGGACGGCGTGATGTCGTCGCAGCTCTGGCAGAAGAACAGGCGCTGGCGAGGCGAGGAGACCTGCCAGAGCCCGGCGAAATGGGTGTAGTTCCACCTTCGCCGGAACGTCGTACGCATGGCAGCTTGGTGCTCCGGCCTGGCAAAGAACGCGTGCGCCTCCTCGACCGAGCGCCACCAGGCCATCAGGGTGTAATGCGGGCCGTCGGAGAAGTTGTAGCGACGGATGAACCCAGGGGCCGTGGCAAGCAGCTCCATCAGCCCGACCACGTTCGTCCAGAACTCTTTGAAGCGCTCTTCTTCGGCGAACGTGCCCTGAAGGATGAGAATCGCTCCGGTGTGCTCGGGGCCGAGGTGCCGCTCGCGTCCCGACTGTGTGTTCAGCATGACCGGGACGATCTGGACGCCGCCAATCGCCTTCATCGCGGCGATTGCCTCGTCAGGGGGCCCGCCGCTGATCAGATCCATCGCAATCAGCCGACCGGGTAGGTCAGCAGTGCGAGGTGGCGCGGGCGCACCACGAGACCCAGGGGAAGGGCTCCGAGGACGGTGAAGAGCAGGTTCATGGCAACTCCTCTGGGTTATTCGTCCGGCACTATGTCGGATGAATAGATCGAAGGTAGGATCAATTTATGAGCGATGTCAAGGGCGCGCGCTCCTATTCCTCCGCCGTCCGCGACGAGCAGGCCGCGCGCACCCGGGTCCGGATCGTCCAGGCTGCCGACGAGCTGTTCCGCGAAAGGGGTTATGCCAGGGCGACGATGAAGGACATTGCCGAGCGCGCGGGGGTGGCGCGCGACACCGTGCACGCCGTCTTCGGCAACAAGGCGGCCCTGATACCGGCGATAGTCGACCTGCGACTCGTCCCCGATGAGTCGGTGGTGAACGTCGCCGAGAGCCCCGAGGGCCAGGCGGTAAAGAACGAGACCGACCCGGGCCTCCAGGTCGCGATGTTCGCCGACTTCATCACCCGGCTCAACGTGGAGTTGCGCCCGGTCTTCGCGGTGATGCGCAGCGCGGCCTCCAGCGAACCGGCCGTCGCAGAGACGCTGAAGATGCTTGAAACGAACCGGATGCGCAACATGAGGCTCTACGCGAGCTGGTTCGCTGCCCGCGGACCGCTGCGTACGAGCGAGGAAGCGGCGGCGGAGACGATCTTCACGATCGTCAGTCCGGATGTCGGCCGACTGTTGTGCGAGGAGCTGGGCTGGAGCCGGAAGAAGCACGCGGCATGGGTTGCCGACATGCTGAAGCGGGCGCTTCTACCAGACTGAACCAAGACCTCCCCGTCGCTTCAAGGCGATACCCGGTATGGGTAGAGCCGTATGGCCCCCGACGATGATCTCTGGTTGCTCAGGGATCGGGCAGGACCCGGAACGCCCGGAAGGGTCCAGCAGCGTTTCTGCAGCTCAGACCGCTGATGGACCCTTCCGACCTGGTCAAGAACCCCGGCGTACTAGATGTCGAAGTAGAGCTCGAACTCGTGCCGCGTAGTTGGCAACCGTTGACTGTGCATGGCATATGCCCGTCACGTTACGTCGTCTTCTGTTGGCTACCGGTAGATGGCCAAGGATGACTATGTCGGCCGATCACAGGCGCGCCTACGGTCGCGTCTAGCAGGCGTCTCTGGCCGTTGAACTCATCGAGGGGGAGAAGGCTGGCCGATGGACGCGACAGCCAAGCACCCCAAGGGGATGGCAGATGAGGATTCGGCTTCGTCGTACCGCGCTCTTGAGCATGGTCGTCCTGGCCGTGCCCTTCTTCGCTGCCGGGTCGGCGCGGGCAGATCTGCCGACGGGGGAGCGGCAGTTGGGTCGATCAGCGATTGAGCCCGCCTACAACGCCGATACCGGAG
>JAVEDG010000127.1 GCA_030841245.1 Actinomycetota bacterium | reverse complement strand
ACGAGACCGACGTGCTGCTGGTGCGGCGCGGTGTGCCCGCCACCGCCGTGCTCGACGCGGTGCCGGACGCGAGGTACGACGCGGCCGTGCGCACGATCGACCCCACCCCGGTCAGCTCGAGCCGCGGCGGCGTCACCTATCTGGTGCGACTGTCCCTCGGGCTGGGCCGGAGCGCAGACGGGTCGATCGCGCCGGTGCCGCGGGCCGGCATGAGCGCGGTCGTCGACCTTCGGGTCCGCAACGCCAGGAACGCGGTCGCCGTGCCGGCGTCGGCCGTCTTCCGCGACGGGCGGCGGGACGCGGTCTGGGTCGTCGAGGCGGGACGTGCCGGCGAGCGGACGGTGCGGCTCGGCGCGCAGGGCCGGTCCCGCGTGCAGGTGGTCGACGGACTCCGGCCCGGGGCGCGGATCGTGGTCCGCGGGGCGGACGTCGTGCACGAGGGGGACCAGGTGCCGTGACGGCGCTGGCCGTGGAAGCGGTCGACGTGCACCGCAGCTATCGGCTCGACGGTGTCTCGATCGACGCGCTGCGTGGCGTCAGCCTGTCCGTCGCGGCCGGTGAGTACGTCGCAGTACTCGGCCCCTCCGGCTCCGGCAAGTCGACCCTCATGCACCTGCTCGGCTGCCTCGACCGGCCGACCTCCGGGCTGCTGCGACTCGGTGGGCGCGATGTCGCGCAGCTGCGCGACCACGAGCTGGCCCAGCTGCGCAACCGGACCATCGGCTTCGTGTTCCAGTCCTTCGCGCTGCTCGCCAGGACCAGCGCGTTGGACAACGTGGCGCTGCCGTTGGTCTACCGCGGCGTACGACGGGCGCAGCGGCGCGAACTCGCCGCGGCCGCCCTCGACCTCGTGGGCCTCGGCCACCGCACCGCCCACCGGCCCGGTCAGCTCTCCGGCGGGGAGCAGCAGCGGGTGGCCATCGCCCGCGCACTCGTCGGCGAGCCCACTCTGCTGCTCGCCGACGAGCCCACCGGGAACCTCGACACCTCCAGCGGGGCGGAGGTCATGTCCGTCCTCGGCCGGCTCAACGCGGAACGCGGGGTCGCCGTCGTGGTCGTGACGCACGACCACGAGGTGGCCGCCCGTGCCAGGCGTCGGATCCAGGTGCGTGACGGGCTCGTCGAGCTCGACACTGGACCGCCCGCCGGTGGCGTCGCGGTCGCGACGGAGCCGGGGTGAGGACTGCCGAGGCGTTCCGCGTCGCGCTGGACGCCCTGCGGGCCAACCGGCTGCGCAGCCTGCTCACCATGCTCGGCGTGGTGATCGGCGTCGCGTCCGTGGTGATCCTGGTGGCCATCGGCAGTGGCGCCCAGCAGGAGGTCGAGTCCCAGGTCGAGGGCCTCGGCTCGAACATCATCATCGTGGTCCCCGGCAAGTTCCAGCTGGGCTCGGCGCCGTCGGTCAGCCGCCTGACGCTGCAGGACATCGAGCTGCTCGGCCGGGTCACGGGAGACACGCGCCGGGTCGCGGTCGAGGTGTCGTCCGGCGAGACCGTCCGGGTCGGGCGGCGGGCCAGCTTCGTCACCGTCGACGGGGTCAACGAGAACGTGCCGAACGTCTTCGACCGGCCACTGGCGCGCGGTGACTACATCACTGCGGCAGACGTCGACACCCGACGTCGGGTCGCGGTGCTCGGCGCGTCGGTCGCGGCGCGGCTGTTCCCGGACCTCGACCCGCTCGGCCGGCAGGTGACCGTCGCCGGGGTCCGCTTCCGTGTGGTCGGCGTCTTCCAGCGTGTCGGCTCGACCTTCGGGGTCGACCGCGACTCCGAGGTGCACATCCCCGTGACCGCGGCGCAACGGCTCTTCGGGGTGGACCGGATCGACGCGCTCGCGGTCAAGGCGCCGACTGCCGACGACGTCAAGCCGTTGCAGCACAAGCTGGTCGCCGCGCTAGAGGACAAGTACGCCGGGGAGCAGTTCTCCGCCGTCACGCAGACCCAGATCCTGGGCACCATCGGCCGGATCCTGGGCCTGCTCACCCTGGTGCTGTCCGCGATCGCCGCCATCTCGCTGCTCGTCGGCGGCGTCGGGGTCTCCAACATCATGCTGGTCAGCGTCCGCGAACGCACGAGGGAGATCGGGCTGCGCAAGGCACTCGGCGGCAGGCAGCGCGACATCCTCCTCCAGTTCCTGATCGAGGCGGTGCTGCTGTGCGTCGTCGGCGGCGTGATCGGCATCGCCTTCGGCGTCTCCGCGTCGCTGGTCGCGAGCGCGGTCTCGCCGCTCCCGGCCGTCATCGCGTGGTGGTCACCGGCTCTCGCGTTCGCCGTCTCGGTGGCCGTCGGCGTGTTCTTCGGCGTCGCCCCGGCCCGCCGCGCCGGACGGCTCGACCCGGTGGTGGCCCTTCGCACCGAGTAGACCGCTGGGGGTCCGGCCCCCGCCGCGCGGGTAGCGTGCCGTGTCATGAGCCGGTCCGTCGTGCTGCCGTGGGACGAGGCGCTGATCGGCTACGACTTCGGCCACGGACACCCCTTGAACCCGGTGCGCGTCGACCTCACCATGAGACTGGCCCGGGAGCTCGGGCTGCTCGACCTGCCGCAGCTGCGGGTCGTCCGGCCGCAGGTCGCCGGCGACGACCTGCTCGAGCTGGTGCACGAGCGTGACTACATCGCCGCCGTACGCCGCGCCTCCACCGACCCGGACCGCGAGGACCTGGCCCGCGGCCTCGGCAGCTCCGACACCCCGACGTTCCGTGGCATGCATGACGCGTCCGCGCTGGTCGTGGGGGCGAGTGTGGCAGCCGCCAGGGCGGTGTGGACAGGGGAGGCAGAGCACGCCGTCAACATCGCCGGCGGGCTGCACCACGCGATGCCCGGAGCGGCCAGTGGGTTCTGCGTCTACAACGACCCGGCGATCGCCATCGCCTGGCTGCTCGCCGAGGGTGCCGAACGCGTCGCCTACGTCGACGTCGACGTGCATCACGGGGACGGCGTGGAGCGGGCGTTCTGGGACGACCCGCGGGTGCTGACGATCTCGCTGCACGAGAGCGGCCGCTACCTGTTCCCCGGCACCGGGTTCCCCGAGGACCGCGGCGGGCCGGGGGCCGACGGGTCGGCGGTGAACGTGGCACTGCCGCCGGGCACCGCTGACTCGGCCTGGCTGCGGGCGTTCCACGCGGTCGCGCCGCCGCTGCTGGCCGAGTTCTCGCCCGAGATCCTCGTCACCCAGCACGGCTGCGACAGCCACCTGCTCGACCCGCTCGCGCACCTGGCACTCACCATCGACGCCCAGCGCACGTCGTACGAGTCCCTGCACCAGCTCGCCCATCGGTACGCCGGCGGTCGCTGGCTGGCCGTCGGTGGCGGCGGCTACGAGCTGGTCGAGGTCGTGCCGCGCGTCTGGACCCACCTCATCGCCGAGGCCGCCGGGGCTCCGATCGTACCGACCACGGAGGTCCCCGCCGGCTGGCGCGACTACGTCAGCGAACGGCTCGGCGTCCCGGGTCCCGGGCGCATGACCGACGGCGCGACGCCTCGTTGGAGCGACTGGTCCGACGGCTACGACCCGGCCGACGGGCTGGACCGCGCGGTGCTCGCGACCCAGCGGTCCGTGTTCCCGTCCCACGGCCTCGCCGGCCTGTTGACGTGACTCCCGACACCGTGACCGCCGGGCGGCTGCGCGACTACCTGGTCGAGAGCCGGATCGCCGGTGACGTCGCGACGACGCGAGAGGACAACCTGACCAAGTACGCCATGTTCGCCAAGCGGGTACCGCAGGCGATGTTCGGGCTGAGCCCGCGGGGTCGCTGGGACCGCACGGCGGTTCTCGAGCTGATGGCACGTGTGGTCGGCGTCGACCCCGACCCGGGCCACGTCCGCGGCGCGGACCGCATCGATCCGGACCTGACCATTGCCGCGCTCGACCGGCTGGCCGAGCAGGTCGGCTCCGTCGCGCGGCCCGGTGCTCGGGTGCTGGTGGCAACCGGGCACCCGGCCGGGTTGTTGCCCGTGCACCTGGCCGTGGCGCGCGCCCTGTCCCGCGCCGGGACCGAGCTGCTGCGGCCGGGTGCCGGCTGGAGCTACGACACGTTCACCCGCTCGGGTCCGTCCAGTCGCGAGATCCGTTACGTCGAGCACGTCGCGATGGTCAGCAACCGCGGCGAGCTCAACCACTCGCACTCGGCGCGGCCGGTCCGGGCCGCCCTGGACGCGCTCGACCAGTCGGGAGCCACGCCGCCGGACCTCGTCATCGGCGACCACGGCTGGGCCGGCGGCGCGGGGGCGGCCGGGGTGGCCGCCGTCGGGTTCGCCGACTCCAACGACCCCGCCCTGTTCGTCGGCGAGGAGGAGGGAGACGTGGCGGTGTCGGTACCGCTCGACGACAACGTCGCCCCGCACCTGTACGAGCCCCTCACCGCCTACCTGCTCGCCCGCGCCGGGCTGGCCTGACCCGCGTCACGGCCCAGGACCACCGGTCCGGTCGTCCCACTTGTCCCGTTCATCGAGGTGCGGAACTACCACCAACCGGGTGATCTTCCGCATCGGCTATCCCACCAGGCACACTGGCCCCTACCCTGACAGCAGAGCGCGTGCGATGGAGTGCGTCCGGTGGGGAAGCCGGGTGCCCGTCACGTGCTGAGGGTTCGGTGCGCCATGAGTGCAGAAGATCGGCAGAGCAGGCCCGACCGGCCGCTGTCCGAGGTCACCTTCCTGACGGTGGCCGAGGTGGCCACGGTCATGCGGGTGTCGAAGATGACGGTCTACCGGCTGGTGCACGCGGGCACACTGCCCGCGGTGCGGGTCGGCCGGTCGTTCCGGGTCCCGGAGCAGGCGGTTCACGACTACCTGCGCGACGCGTATGTCGACACCGCCTGAGGCGTCGACAGCTGCCGACCGATGCCGCCCCCGGGTCAGCGGCCAGGCAGTCGCGTGCGCCCGCGACTGCCTGGCCTGCCCCGAGGAGAGGGGCCCCGCACACCCCTCCCCACCTCTGCCGCCCCGGCCGTCGACCGTGGCGTGGAGCGTGGCGCCGGCCGGGCGTCGACGGGTCAACGAGCCGGGGCCGTGCCCGGTCACGCGCCGGTCCGGGGCGTGGTGCGCAGGCGGTAGGCTGGGCCGTCTGTTCGCCGGGACCACCTGCGAGACCACCGAGCGGCACCCAGTGCCGACGTGCTGCTCACGGTGCGAGGCCCGGCTCGACGAGCGAATGAGGTCCTGGTGGGTTCGGTCATCAAGAAGCGCCGCAAGCGGATGGCGAAGAAGAAGCACCGCAAGCTGCTGAAGAAGACCCGCGTCCAGCGGCGCAACAAGAAGTAGGCGCCGCGCCAGGTCCTTGGTTACCGATCGGTAGGCTCCGGTGGTGCCGCAACTTCGCTGCCTGAACCGGACGAGGGGGTGCTCGTGAGCCGCGTCGTCATGGTGACCGGCGTCTCGCGCTACCTCGGTGGCCGGTTCACCCAGCTCCTGCAAGCAGATCCGGACATCACCCGGGTCATCGGGGTCGATGTCGTCCCGCCTCGCCAGGACCTCGGCGACGCCGAGTTCGTGCGGGCCGACATCCGCAACCCGATCATCGGCAAGGTCATCGCGCAGGCCGAGGTCGACACCGTCGTCCACATGGCGGTGATCGCCACGCCGCTGGGCGCCGGCGGCCGCGCGACGATGAAGGAGATCAACGTCATCGGCACCATGCAGCTGCTGGCGGCCTGCCAGAAGGCGCCGAGCGTGCGCAAGCTCGTGGTGAAGTCCTCGACCTCGGTCTACGGCTCCTCGCCGAGCGACCCGGCGATGTTCACCGAGGACCAGGAGCCGCACGCGCTGGCCCGGACCGGCTACGCCAAGGACTCCGTCGAGGTCGAGAGCTACGTGCGTGGTTTCGCCCGGCGGCGCCCGGACGTCGCCGTCACGATGCTCCGGTTCGCCAACTTCGTCGGGCCGACGGTGCAGACCGCGCTCACGTCGTACTTCTCGCTACCCGTGGTGCCGACCGTGCTCGGCTTCGACCCTCGGCTGCAGTTCGTCCACGAGCGCGACGGGCTCGAGGCGTTGTGGCGTGCCACGGTCGGCGACCACGGCGGCACGTTCAACATCGCGGGCGACGGTGTGCTGACTCTCTCGCAAGCCATCCGCCGAGCGGGCCGTCCGACCGCGCCGTTGCCGCAGCCGGTCGCGCCGTGGATCGGCCAGCTGCTGCGCAGGCTGCACGTGGCCGACTTCTCGCTCGAGCAGATGCGCTTCCTCTCCTACGGCCGCGTCGTCGACACGACGCGGATGCGCGACGTCCTCGGCTTCGAGCCGCGCTACTCGACGGTGGAGGCGTTCGACGACTTCGTGGCTCGCCAGCGGCTGCACGGTCCGCTGTCCAAGGACAACGTCACGGCCGTCGAGCGCCGGCTGGTCGACATCGTGAGCAGGGGGCGGGTCGGTGCCTGACGCGCGCGTCATACCCATCGACGGGCCGGAGCGACCCCGACGCGGCTCCCCCGACGCCGCGCGTGACGCGGTCGCCGCCGGCGCCGCGAGGGCCACGGGCGAACGAGCCCGCCGCAGGCGGTCCTCGCCGCTGCTCGACACCGGCAGCCCGGAGGCGGGTGTGGTGCCCACAGGGGTCGCGCCGGGTGACCCCGCGGCCGAGGCCCGGCCCGGGGGCCCCATGCCGGGCGCGGCGGGACCCGGTGCGGCCGAGCAGGTGCCCGAGTGGGAGCGCAAGGCCGCGGCCGTGCTGGCGTTCGTCCGGCGCCGCCTCACGGGCGACTACGAGGTCGATGAGTTCGGCTTCGACCCCGAGCTGACCGACTCGGTGCTGCTCGCGGCGATGCGCCCGCTCTACCGCAGCTACTTCCGCGTCGAGACGCGCGGCCTGGAGAACGTCCCCGCTGAGGGTGGGGCACTCATCGTCGGCAACCACTCCGGGACCGTGCCGGTCGACTCGATCATGACTCAGCTCGCGCTGCTCGACGACCACCCCGCGCACCGGCACCTGCGGATGCTCGGTGCCGACCTGGTCTTCAAGACGCCCGTCGTCAGCGAGCTCGCCCGGCGCACCGGCACGACGCTGGCCTGCAACGAGGACGCGGAGCGGCTGCTCCGCAAGGGTGCGCTCGTCGGAGTCTGGCCCGAGGGCTTCAAGGGCATCGGCAAGCCCTTCTCGGAGCGCTACAAGCTCCAGCGGTTCGGCCGCGGTGGCTTCGTGTCAGCGGCCCTGCGCACCGGTACACCGATCGTCCCCTGCTCGATCGTCGGTGCTGAGGAGATCTATCCGATCATCGGAGACCTCCGCACACTGGCGCGGGTGCTCGGCCTGCCCTATGTGCCGGTCACCCCCACCTTCCCCTGGCTTGGCCCGCTCGGCGCGATCCCGCTGCCGAGCAAGTGGATCATCGAGTTCGGCGAGCCGATCCAGACCTCGACCTACGGCAGCGCGGCTGCCGACGACCCGATGCTCGTGTTCAACCTCACCGACCAGGTGCGCGAGACCATCCAGCACACGCTCTACCGGCTGCTGATGCAACGCCGATCGGTGTTCTTCTGAGCATGGTCCGGTCTTTCAGCAGCGCTGTCCGGTCTCTCAGCAGCCGGGGGCCGTAGGCAGGACCGAGCACGGGTCCACGCTGATCCCGACGCTGGGCAGCGCGGTCGACGTCGGCAGCGGGACGCTCGAGATCGTGGGCAGCGGCACTGCCGGCACCGTCACCTGTGGCAGCGGGTCCGCCGACGTGTTGCCCCCCGAGGTGTTGCCCCCCGACACGGAGAGCAGGCCGCCGGTGCCGTCGGTGCTGCCGGAGCTCCCGGTCCCCAGGCTCACGGACCCTTCCGTCAACACGCCCCCGCCCAGGCCGCCAGTGCCGTCGGACCGGCTGACCGACGTCCCCGGGTCCAGTGCCGTCGCGCGCAGCCGGTCGACCATGGCCCCGCTCCCCACGGGGACCGCCGCCGCGTCGACAGGCCCGCCGCCCGTCGACGAGACCGGTCCGGGCAGCGCGGTGAGGCGGTCGGTCTGCATCCAGTAGCCGGCCAGCGCAGCGGCGATCGCCCTGGCTGCGGCCCGCAACGACGGGTCGAGCGCCGGGACCAGCAGGACCAGTCGTTGGCGCTGCTCGCGGGCGAACGTGCCGAGGGCGGTGAGCGGGCCGGCAGCACCGGTCTCCCGGTAGGCCGCGACCAGGTCGGCGGCACCGGCTCTGCTGTCCTGTTCCATCGCAGCCAGCGTGTCCGCGGTCCGGGCCAGCGTCGTCGGGTCGTGCGCGTCGGGCGCTGCGGCGAGCGCCTCCACCTCGTCGAGGCGCTCGGTCGCCTGATCGAGCAGGACGCGCCCGCGCGCCTCGTCGGAGCCGGCCAGCTGCAGCCGGACGTCCTCGATCTCGCGCTTGAGCCCGTAGAGCGGGTCGCCCGGCAGCGCCCGGCTGCTGGCGAAGGCGGCGCCTGCTCCGAGGACGAGGGTCGCGGCAGTCGTCGCGGCGACGAGGGACCGCAGCCGGTGCGGGCGATCGTGCGACGTCTGCGTCGGGCGGTGCGCTGGTGCAGCAGGGCTGCGTCGGCTGCACTCGGCCACCAGCCGGTCGCGCAGCCGGTCGCGGAAGGCGGCGTCCGGCGCGGTGCGCGGCGCGGGCAGCGCGCCCAGCAGCGCTACCACGTCACGCAGCTCCTTCGGCACCGTCCCAGCGGGTCGCCCGTCGACCAGCGCGGCCAGGTCATCGGCGCGCCGCCGCTCGGCGGGCGTCGTCAGGATGGCCGGTCTCATGCGGCACCACCCCTTCGGCCGTCGACGGTCCGGCCCGGCGGTCGTCCGGGCCTGACCTGACAACGACGCGCGTCACCGGCGGTTACGCCGTGCTCCGGGCGCGTCACGGCGCCAGCTCCGGCAGCAGGACGGCCAGGGCACGGACCGCGCGCAGCTGGAGCTGCTTGACGGCCCCCTCCGAGCGGGTCATCACCTTGGCGGTCTCTGCGACGGAGAGGCCCTGGAGGAAGCGCAGCACGATGCACTCCTGCTGGTCGGGCCGCAGCCGGCGTACCCCGTCGATGAGCTCCTGGTGCTGGATCCGCTCGACCACCACGTCCTCGATGCCGTCGTCGCAGCGGTCCGCGTCCAGGATGTCCCCGGTCGGCACCTCGAGCCGGAAGCGGCTGGACTTGACGTGATCGGCGACGAGGTTGCGCGCGATGGTGACGAACCAGGCGCCGATGTCCTTACCGCGCCACCGGAACGAGTCGATGCGGCGCAGGGCACGCAGGAACGTCTCGGACGTCAGGTCCTCGGCGACAGCGGACGATCCGACCCGGTAGTAGAGGTAGCGGTAGACCTGCCCGACGTACGCGTCGTAGATCAGGCCGAAGGCCTCGCCGTCGCCCTGCTGCGCGAGGGCGACCAGGGCCGCCATCCGGGCCGGGTCCTCTCCGCCGGGTGCCGTCCCCCTCGCGCCGGAACCGCTTCGGGCGCCCGGAGCCGTGATCGACCACAGCGGGCCGGCCGGGACCGGCGCTCCGGCGGGAGCCGCGCACAGGGGGCGGATCTCGGCGGCCACCAGCGAACGCAGCACGCGGAGCGCGGGCAGGTCGACGGCGACAGGACGGCGCACGCCTCTCCCTTCCGGGGTTGGCAGGAGAGTCATGAGGGCTTTACCCGGGTGTCCGGTGTGAGGAACGTCTCGGACCAAGTGATCCTACCGGTCGGTAGCTTTCGACCTCGGACCCGGGTGCCGGGCTCAGCGGGTGCGGCGCCGGACCGTCGCTGCCGCCGCCACGGCTCCGGCCGCCGCCCCCAGCGCGGCCGCGGTCGGCAGGCCCACCCGGGCCGCCTTGCGGCCGGTGCGGTAGTCGCGGACCCGCCAGCCGTGCGCCTTGGCGTGAGCCCGCAGCCGGCTGTCCGGGTTGACCGCGCACGGCGCGCCGACCAGCGAGAGCATCGGGATGTCGTTGGCGGAGTCGCTGTACGCCGCGCAGCGCTCGAGGTCGAGCCCCTGCCGGACGGCGAGCGCCCGGACCGCCTCGGCCTTCGCCTCACCGTGCAGGATCTCGCCGACCAGCCGTCCCGAGTACACGCCGTCGACCGCCTCGGCGACCGTGCCCAGGGCGCCGGTGAGTCCCAACCTCCGGGCGATCACCTCGGCCACCTCGACGGGCGTCGCCGTGACCAGCCAGACCCGCTGACCGGCGTCCAGGTGCATCTGCGCCAGCGCGCGGGTGCCCGGCCAGATCTTGTCGGCCATCACCTCGTCGAAGACCTCCTCCCCGATCGCGGCCATCTCGTTCACGGTGTGGCCGGCGACGAAGGAGAGCGCGGTCTCGCGGGCCTCGTGCACGTGCGCCATGTCCTCGCTCCCCATGATCCGGAACCTGGCCTGCTGCCAGGCGAACCGGCCCAGGTCACGGCCGGTGAAGAACTTGCGCTGGTAGAGACCGCGGGCGAGGTGGAACAGCGAAGCGCCCTGCATCACCGTGTTGTCGACGTCGAAGAACGCAGCGGCCCGCGGGTCTGCGGGCACGTCCAGTGCGGTCTCGACCTCGGCGGCTGCCGCGGAGGCCTGGCCGGCTACCGCCGACTCGGGGTGCTCGGCCGGTCGTCGTCGCAGTCGGGTCACCCGCACGACTCCCGGTGGGGTCGCGGCGACGTGCTCGCTGCGATGGGGGGAGGCACGTGCCCAGCCTGGCAGACCACTACGGTCCGCCGTGCTCGGGTCAGCGGCTGACCCGGCGCATCGTCTCGGCGAAGCGGATCGCCCTGGTCAGCGGGTCACGAGCGTGCGACCGGTGCCGATCTGCGGCGACCCGCTCGCGCACGTCGGCGATCCGCCGGGCGAGGCGCTGGGTCGGCGTCAGCACCGGGCGCACCGGGGCCGGCGCGACGGCCGACGTCCCGGAGCCGGACGAGCCGGACGACGAGGAGCCGGAGGACGAGGAGCCCGATGACGAGGAGCCGGACGACGAGGAGCCGGACGACGAGGAGCCGGAGGACGAGGAGCTGCTCAGCGGGAAGCGGAAGTCCTGAGTGATCCACACGCGCCCGCCGGCGTGCACGACACCGACACCGAGCTGTGTGATCTTCGACTACAGGATGTTGGCGCGGTGCTCAGGTGACTGCTTGAACGCGGTCTCGACGGTGGACCAGTCGGGGCCGTAGCCGACGTTCTCGCC
>JAVEDG010000090.1 GCA_030841245.1 Actinomycetota bacterium | reverse complement strand
CGGGCCGTCAAGACGACCATGCGTAAAGACACCCCCGGGGCGGCCGTCCGCTCATGAGAGCTCCTGTTTGAGATGGGCCGGATGAAATGCGCGGGCATCCGTTCAGGCGTGACGCAGCATCTATGGTTTCGACATGGCGGTCATCAACAGTGAGGTTCGGATCGAGCGACCACCGGAGATGGTGTTCGACTCCGTCAGTGATCCACGCAGCGAACTGGAGTGGAACCCGAAAGTCCGCGTGATGGAGAAGCTGACGGAAGGCGAAGTCGGCGAGGGATCGCGGTTCCGCGCGAAGTGGACGAAGAGCCCACTCCTGGAACTCGAGATTGTGCGCTTTGACCGACCGTACGGCTGGGCCACTCACAACGACGGGGCTATCGCCGTAGACCTCGACATCACGCTAGAGCCGGTGGACGACGGGCATGCCACGATCCTGCATAGCCGGTTCGAGGCACACGCACACGGCGCGCTACGACTGATCTTTCCGCTGCTTTTGGTGAGCCTCCGGCGTGAAGAGGCGCGGAACATGCAGTTGGTCAAGAGGCGGGTTGAAGGCTGACGGGCTGGTTTGCAGCCGTCCGGACACGGTGCCGGACGGGCTTGCGCCTGGGCGGGCCGCAACGTCCGTGTTTGCCTCCGGCCTGCACCCAGGCCGGCAAGCCGACTCTCCTCCCGCGCATGAAGTCGTATGAAGCACTAGTCGCATTGGCGGATCGCGGTCCATGTACCGAGCTGGATAACGGCTCCCCGCTGTGTCAAGACGCTGCTGGGAGCCTGGGCGTAGCCTCTTGGTGGAGCCCGGTGTGTGGCTGCTCCGAAGTGTCGGTGTTGGGGTGTGAGCCGGCCGCGCTGGATTGAAGAGTCGCCCCCAGGTGCCCACCCGGGCTCCGCTGTGTCCGCAGGTGTTGGTCCTCGAGCAGGTGCCGGTAGACGCGATCGGACAGTCGTCGTTTCAGGCAGCGCAGGGCACCTTTCTTGCCTTTGCCGGCGGCGAGCTTCTTGGCGTAGTAGGCACGGCCGCGCGGATCGCAGCGCTTGTTGGACAGCGCGATGATGTGCAGGGCGTGGTTGAGCTGGCGGTTGCCAGCACGGGAGAGCCGGTGGCGCTCGACCTCGCCGGTGGATACCTCGATCGGGGCGACCCCGGTGTAGGTGGCGAAGTGGTGGCGGGTCGGGAAGCGGCGCACGTCTCCGACCTCGCCGAGGATCATCGCTGCGGTCGCGGTCCCGACACCTCTGATCTGGGTCAGGGTCGTCCTGGTCGCAGCGACCGCCGTCTTGAGTCGCTTGTCCAACTCCTTGAGCTTGCGGTCCAGACCGGCCAGGTCCTCGATCAGGTCCACCGCGAGCTGACGTCGGGTCCGGCTGGCGACCTCCCGGGGCCGGACCGTGGCCAGCAGCGCCTTGGCCTTCTTCGCAGTCAGGTTCCGCGCCGCCCCGGCGGGGATGAGCTCCATCAGCAGCTGGTGCAGGTGGTTCACCGTCTGGGTCCGGGACCGGACCAGGTCCCGGCGCCGCTCGCTCATCAGCCGCAGCGCGACCATCTCGTCGTCGGGCACCACCTGGCGCAGACCTCGCGTGCGGATCGCGACCACCGCGACCGTGCGGGCATCGCCCGGGTCGTTTTTGCGGCCGTGCCCAACGTCGAAGATCCGGGCCCGGGTCGAGAGCTTCGGTGGCACGTCCAGGACCGTCTCGCCATCGGCGACCAGGCGCTGCGCGAGCTGGACCCCGACGCCGGCGGCACCCTCGACCGCCCAGGTCCGCTGCGGCCACCGCCTCGCTAACCGGAGCATGTCCCGGTAGCCGGCGCCGTCGTTGCCGACCTGTAGCGCCGCCAGCTGGGTCTCGCGTCCGTCGAGGACCGCCATCGCGTGCGACCGCTTCGCCGGGTCGACGCCGATCATCACCGCTGTCATCTCGCCTCCATCCGATTCGTGGGACGGCCAGTGCGGGCAGACCTACCTCGAGCGAAGCAGACCCCTCTTGAGCCACGACCCGCCAGACGGCGGTCGGCGAGGACGCATCCCGTTAGAGAGCCACACAGAATCGTGGGCAGGCACTTAGAGAGCGACTCGCCGACCACCTGACCCGCACCCTGGCCCGGCTGCGAGCTGCCGTCGAGTCAACAGGTAGGCACCTACCGACTGCCCTCATCCCATGTGCGGGCGCCTCACCCCTGTCGCCCGCAGACGCAATCCACAAGGATGTCTCTATGGCCGTTCTTGTGGAGCTCACAGTCACACCTGCTACCCAACAGCAGTTCAATGAACTCGACGCCGCCGTAGGGCAGTCCATGAGTGATGCAGGTGGCCCTCCTGATGGACTCATGTCCCACGTTGTGTACCCCGAAGGTGAGGGGTTCGTCGTCGCCGAAGTCTGGCGTACGGAGTCCGATGGGCAGCACTACGTGGACGACGTCCTGCGCCCGCTGGTTGGCGGGCTAAGCCTGACGGCAAAGGACACCCATGTGCGACCCGTCTGGTCCTTCGCCCGGCCGTGAGGCAGTAGAGCCGCATGCCTTAACGC
>JAVEDG010000066.1 GCA_030841245.1 Actinomycetota bacterium | reverse complement strand
GGCTACGTGGCGCGCGGGATCGTCTTCGGCCTGATCGGCATCTTCGTCATCAAGGCGGCGAAGGACCACCAGCCGGGGAAGGCACGCGGGTTCGACACGGCCCTCAAGAGCGTCGCGCACGCGCCGTTCGGTCAGTTCCTGCTGATCCTCGCTGCGGCCGGGTTGATCTGCTTCGGCGCCTACTGCTTCGCCGAGGCCCGCTACCGCCGCCTCTGACCTCGAGCCGGGCTCAGCCGTTCGTCGGTCGGCGGAGCGCGTAGCACGCGACTGCGGCGGCGGCCCCGACGTTGAGCGAGTCCACCCCGGCCGCCATCGGGATGCGCACCCGCACGTCGGCCGCCGCCACGGTCCGACGGTCGAGGCCGTCGCCCTCCGAGCCGAGCAGCAGCGCCAATCGGTCGGTGGGTGCCGGTGCCAGGTCACCGATCGGGTCGGCGCCGACATCGGGTGTCAGAGCGAGCACCTGGAAACCGGCCACGCGCACCGTCTCCAGGTCGTGCGGCCACCGCCCGAACCTGGCCCACGGCACGCTGAACACGGCGCCCATCGAGACCTTGACCGCCCGGCGGTAGAACGGGTCGGCACACCGGGGTGTGACGAGCACGGCGTCCATCCCGAGCCCGGCCGCGGCGCGGAACACCGCGCCGACGTTCGCGTGGTCGTTCACGTCCTCCAGCACCACGACCCGGACGGACCGGGCGAGCAGGTCGGCGGGGTCGGGCAGCGGGAGCCGGTCCATGGCCGCGAGCGCGCCGCGGTGGACGTCGTAGCCGGTGACGGACTCGAGCGTGGACCGCGCAGCGACGTAGACCGGCACATCGAGGCCCTCGAGCAGGTCGGCGAGAGCGGCGACCCACTTCTCCTCGAGCAGCACGGAACGCACCGGGTAGCCGGCAGCTGCCGCGCGCCGGATCACCTTCTCCCCCTCGGCGACGAACAGGCCCTCGGAGGGCTCGAGCCGCCGACGCAGTGCGACGTCGGTCAGCCCGACGTAGTCGCGCAGGCGCTCGTCGTCCGGGCGGTCGATGCGCACGTACGCCGGCACCGGCTCAGCTCCGCAGCAGCTGGATGATGGCGACCACCCCGATCGCGACGACCAGCCAGCGCAGCGCCGTACTCGGCACCCGTCGACCGACCGCCGCGCCCAGCACCCCTCCGAGCACCGAACCGGCAGCGACGAGGCCGGCGGCGGTCCAGGAGACGTCAGACACCAGGATGAACAGGATCGCAGCCGTGGCATTGACCAGCCCGGCGAGGACGTTCTTGGCGGCGTTGATCCGCTGCAGGTCCTCCTCGAGGAACACTCCGAGCAGGGCGATCAGCAACACCCCTTGGGCAGCTCCGAAGTACCCGCCGTACACACCGGAGCCGAACACCCCGGCGTGCAGCGGCAGGCCGCCGTGCGGTCGGTGCTGCTGGCGCTCGGCCATCCGGGAGGCCAGCCGCGGCTGGACGATCACGAGGACACACGCAATCGCGATGAGGACCGGGACCACGGCGTGGAACGCCGCAGCCGGGAGCTCGAGCAGCAGGATGCCCCCGGTCAGGCCGCCGGCCACCGACACGGCTCCGAGCGTCACGAGCCGGGATCGTTGCCCGGACAGCTCCGCTCGGTAGCCGACGGCGCCGGCCAGCGAGCCCGGGGTGAGTCCGACCGTGTTCGACACATTTGCGACCACCGGCGGGTAGCCGACCGCGAGCAGCACGGGAAAGGTGACCAGTGTCCCCGAGCCGGCGATGGTGTTGACGGTCCCGGCGGCCAGACCTGCTGCGAGCACGGCGAGTGCCTGGAGCCAGGTCATCCTGCTGAGTCCGGCACGCTCACCGAGCGGACTCTATGCGAGCCGGGTTTGCCCATCGATGACCGGCTCCGGGCCCGGTTCGGGTCAAGCCTGCCGCGCCATCCGCCGACGTACCCGGAGTGACCGGTCTACGCCGGGCCGCACTGCTGTGCGCCCTCTTGCTGGTCGGCGCCATCCTTCCTGCCGCGGCGGCCGACGCCGAGTCGGCAGCCCACGCCCGTCGCGCCGCCGCCGATGCCGCCGCGCAGGTGCATGCATTGCAGCCGCGGGTGGAGCGGGCACTGCGGGCCTACCACGAGTCGTTGCGTGCCCTGTCCGAGAGCGTGTCGCGCAGCGTCGCGGCCGATGAGGAGGCCGAGGCGGCAGCCGCTGTAGCACAGCAGCGCCAGCAGGTCGTGGACAACCGGGTCCGGGCCCTGTACATGACGGGCAGCCCGATGGAGCTGTACGCCAGCGTCTTCCAGGCCACGAGCACCGCAGACGTGGTTCGCCGCGTCGCCTACGTCAAGCGGATGGTGGAGGCAGGCACCGCGGTGGCCGCCGACACCGCGACCGAGCAGGCGCGACACCTCGAGAAGGCGCGCCGGCTTGCCGCCTCGGCCCGCCAGCAGGTGGTGACAGCGCGCGATGTGACCCGTCGCTTCGACGAGCTGCAGGCCGTCCTGCAACAAGCCGACGCGGAGCTGTCGCGTCTCGACGATCGGGCCCGGACGCTGGAGGAGGCGGAGCGAGCCGCCGCCGAGCTGGCCGCGCTGCGCGCTGCGGCTGCTTCCTCGGCCGCCGGCCTCGTGGCAGGGGCGCACGCATCGGCGATCCCGGCCGACTATCTGCGCCTGTACAAGAAGGCTGCGCCAACCTGCCCGGGACTGTCCTGGACGGTTCTCGCAGCGGTCGGGCAGGTCGAGTCCGGGCACGGCCACAACACCTCGACGAGCTATGCCGGCGCGCAGGGGCCGATGCAGTTCCTGCCGTCGACCTTCGCGACGTACGCCGTGGACGGCGACCACGACGGCGTCACCGACATCCAGGACCCGGCCGACTCGATCTACACCGCTGCTCACTACCTGTGCGCCAACGGCGCCGGACACGGCGGTCAGTCGCTGTACCGCGCGATCTGGCACTACAACCACGCCGACTGGTACGTGCAGCTGGTGCTCAGGATCGCGGGCCAGCTCGCCGCGAACTCGCACTGACCGGTAGGTCAGGCGGGTGGCACCGGTCGTCGTGGTTCGCTCGGGCCGTTGTCCCCGTGCCCGAGCATGCCGCCGATGCCCTTGAGCGCCTCACCGAGCTCACTGGGCACGATCCACACCTTGTTCGAGTCGCCGCGCGCGATCTGGGGCAGCATCTGCAGGTACTGGTAGGCGAGCAGCTTCTGGTCGGGGTCGCCCGCGTGGATGGCGTCGAACACCTTCTGGATCGCCTGCGCCTCGCCGTCCGCGCGCAGGATCTGCGCCTGGGCGTCACCCTCGGCCTTGAGGATCGCTGACTGCTTCTCGCCCTCGGCGGTGAGGATCTGCGACTGCTTGAACCCTTCCGCCGTGAGGATCGTCGCGCGCTTCTCACGGTCGGCGCGCATCTGCTTCTCCATCGAGTCCTGGATGGAGGTGGGTGGGTCGATCGCCTTGATCTCGACCCGGTTGACCCGGATCCCCCAGCGGCCGGTCGCCTCGTCCAGCACTCCGCGCAGCTCGGCGTTGATGTGGTCTCGCGAGGTCAGGGCCGCCTCCAGCTGGAGGTTTCCGACGACGTTGCGCAGCGTGGTGACCGTCAGCTGCTCGACTGCCTGGATGTAGTTGGAGATCTCGTAGGTCGCGGCCTTGGGGTCGGTGATCTGGAAGTACAGGACGGTGTCGATGCCGACGACCAGGTTGTCTGCGGTGATGACCGGCTGCGGGGGGAACGAGACGACCTGTTCGCGCAGGTCGATCAGCGGACGCAGCCGGTCGATGAACGGCACGAGCAGGGTCAGCCCGGGCGACAGCGTGCGCTCGTAACGCCCGAGGCGCTCCACGATGCCGGCCCGCGCCTGCGGCACGATGCGCAGCGTCCGGCCCAACGCGACCAGCACGACCAGGGCGAGGACACCGATGACGGCGAGAGCGATGGTTGATCCCACTAGATCTCCGATTCATAGACGACCGCGGTGGCGCCGTCGATCTGCATGACCTCGACGTTGCGTCCCGCCTCGATGGTGTGCGAGGGGTCGTACGAGCGAGCCGACCAGATCTCGCCGTGGAGCCGGACCCGGCCGTTGTGGGCGTCCACCGGCTCGAGGACCACGCCCTGCGAGCCGACGAGAGCGGCCACGCCGGTGCGCGTCTGGGCCGGGATGCGCAGGTGTCGCAATGCGATGGGCCGGGCGACGCCGAGCATGCCGACGGCGACGGCGAGGCCGACGACCGACTGGAGCACGAAGTTGTCGGTGCCGAGCGCGGTCAGCGCAGCGGCGAGCGCTCCGACGGCCAGCATGGCGAAGACCAGGCCGAGGGTCGTGACCTCGACCAGACCCAGCACGAGAGCCAGCACGATCCACAAGACCCAGTCGTAGTTCCCCACGATGGCCCTGCCCTTCCGTGCCCCCTGTTGCGGGCGACTGCCCCCGTCGACGGATCACCGTCGCCGTCCCGATCCTAGAGCCCACTTCGCGCTCAGGAGTGGGATGCCACCCGTGAGATCGCTCGTGCGGACCAACGATCACCGGCACGAACCAGTTCCAGCGGGATGCCGAACGTGACGCCGAGCAGGTCCGCGGTGAGAGTGGTCTCGACCGGACCTGCGGCCATCACCCGCCCGCCGCGCAGCAGCAGCACGTGGGTGAAGCCCGGAGGGATCTCCTCCACGTGGTGGGTGACCAGGACCAGGCACGGGGACAGCGGGTCGTTCGCGAGCGCCGCCAGCCGCTCGACCAGGGCCTCCCGCCCGCCCAGGTCCAGCCCGGCCGCCGGCTCGTCGAGCAGCATCAGCTCGGGGTCGGTCATCAGCGCCCGGGCGATCTGCACCCGCTTGCGCTCACCCTCGGACAGCGTGCCGAACTTCCGCTCGGCGAACCGGGCAACGCCCAGCGCGCCGAGCAAGACGTCGGCCCGTGCAGCGTCCACCGCGTCGTAGCGTTCCCGCCAACGTCCCACCACGGCGTACGACGCGGTGAGCACCACGTCGCGCACTGTCTCCTTGGCCGGCAGCCGGTCGGCCAGGGCCGCGCTGGACAGCCCGATCCGCGGACGCAGCTCGAACACATCGACGGCACCGAGGGTCTCGCCGAGAATGCGGGCCCGACCCCGACTCGGATGCAGGTTGGCGGCAGCGAGCTGAAGCAATGTGGTCTTGCCCGCGCCGTTGGGACCCAGCACGACCCAGCGCTGCCCCTCGCGGACCTGCCAGCTAACCCGGTCGAGCAGCGCGGCGCCGTCGCGCTGGATGCTGACATCACGCAGCCGCAGCACCTCGGTCGACGCCATGGCAGCCCAACCTATCGAGTGGCGAAAGTGGGGAGGGTGGGCGACATAGCCTGGCGCCCGTGCAGGAGCTGACACCGGCCGGACGGCTGGCGGCCTGGGGCGGTACGGCGCTCGCCGGGCGGCTCAGCCCCGACTCCGCGGCCGAGGCGGTCGTCGGCGGGCTGGACGCGGGTCACCGAGTCTTCGGCGTCGACGGCGAGGCCGAGGGCGTCAGCCTCACCTACGCCCTGGCCCGGTTGCGCACCCTGGGTGGCACCGGACTGCGGCTCGTCCTCCCGGTCGCTGGCGACGCCACCGGGCTGCCCGGGCCGCCGGCGTTCAACGAGAAGGCGGTGTCGCGTGGTGCCGCGGTTCTCGTCGTCGGGCTGTCCCTCGCGGCACTGCCCGAGGGCCGGGGAACCTGGTCGGTCCACCCGGTCGCGCGCGTCACCGTCGGCGGTCCGTCGTGCGACGAGGCGCACCGCGAGCTGCGCGACGCCATGCGCGAGTGCACCGAGCTGCTGACCCGCTTGTCCATCGCCCGATGGGAGCCGGCCGCCGCCGAGCTGCTGGCGCACCGCGCGGCACAACCGGCGGCGCTCCCGCTGTCCCACCCGGCGTCCGCGCACCTGCTGCTCGAGATGGCGAGCCGGG
>JAVEDG010000045.1 GCA_030841245.1 Actinomycetota bacterium | reverse complement strand
CGACGTGACCGCCGACGGTCTCGTCGAGGAGGTCGTCTACGCAGGGTCGGCCACCCGGTTCGTCGTACGGCTGGATGCGGGCGGCACGCTCGCCGCCCTGCAGCAGAACGTCAGCACGACGTCGAAGGACATCGACAGCTACCGCGGCCGGCGGATCCGGCTGGCCTGGAAGAAGGAGCACGTCTACCGCGTGCGGGGCGCGACGACCAAGGGAGAAGACCAATGAAGATGCGCGCAACGCTCGTCGCCACCGCGGCTGCTGCGCTCGCCCTCGCCGGGTGCGGCGGATCGAGCGGCACCACCGGCTCGACGGGGCAGGGCGGCTTCAAGGCGCCACCGATGAAGGCAGTGACCCACCTCGGGCCCGGAGAAGGACAGGTCAACCTGATCTCCTGGCCCGGATACGTCGAGGACGGGTCGAGCGACAAGTCCGTCGACTGGGTCCATCCATTCGAGAAGGCGACGGGCTGCATGGTGAAGAACCACGCAGCCGGGACGTCGGACGAGATGGTCAACCTGATGAAGACCGGGCAGTACGACGCGGTGTCGGCCTCGGGCGACGCGACCCTGCGGCTGATCGCGGCCGGCTCGGTGCAGCCGATCAACACCAAGCTGATCCCGAGCTACAAGGACGTGTTCTCCGGCCTGAAGATGAAGCCGTGGAACTCGGTCAACGGCGTCGCGTACGGCGTGCCCCACGGCCGCGGTGCCAACGTCCTGATGTACCGCACCGACCTGGTGAAGCCGGCCCCGACGTCGTGGGACGTCGTCTGGAACAAGGCGTCGCCGTACAAGGGCAAGGTCACGGCGTACGACTCCCCGATCTACATCGCGGACGCGGCCGTGTACCTGATGGCGCACCGGCCCGATCTCAAGATCAAGGACCCCTACGCGCTGGACGACAAGCAGTTCAACGCCGCGGTCGCACTGCTCAAGAAGCAGAACGCCGACATCGGTGAGTACTGGTCCGACGCGCTCAAGCAGGTGCAGAGCTTCAAGAGTGGCGACCTCGCGGTCGGGACGAGCTGGCAGTACAACGTGAACCTCGCCCAGAGCGAGAAGGCGCCGGTGGACGCGGTACTTCCGAGCGAGGGGTCGACCGGCTGGTCGGACACCTGGATGATCGCGGCGCACACCAAGCACCTGACCTGCGCCTACAAGTGGCTGAACTGGATCATCAGCCCCAAGGTCAACGCCCAGGTGGCCGAGTGGTTCGGCGAGGCTCCGTCGGACTCGAAGTCCTGCGCCCTGACGTCCGACAAGAACTTCTGCACGACCTACCACGCCAACGACGAGGCCTACTTCAAGAAGATCTGGTACTGGACCACACCGATCAAGCAGTGCCTGGACGGGCGCACCGACGTCAGCTGCAAGACGTATGCCGACTGGACCACTGCCTGGCAGGAGATCAAGGGCTGAGCGTCCGGCCGACCAGGACGCCATGAGCTCCGCCGAGGGTGCCCGACCCGCCTCGTTCGCGAGGCGGGTCTCGGGCACGCTCTACCGGCGACCGGGGCTGCGCCTCGGCGGGCTGTTGACGGCGCCGCTCGGCTACCTGGTGGTCGTCTACCTGGGAGCGCTCGGGCTGCTGCTCATGTCGGCGTTCTGGACCACCGACGAGTTCAGCGGCAACCTGGTCAAGTCGTTCACCTGGGCCAACTTCCACGCCGTCGCGACGACGAGCGTCTACCGGACGGTGCTGATCCGCAGCGTCGGGGTCGCGGCCGCGGTCACCGTGATCTGCACGGCCGTGGCGTTCCCGATGGCGTTCTTCATGGCGAAGGTCGCGCCGGTGCGGCTGCGCCGCGGTCTGGTCGTCGCCGTGCTGACCCCTCTGTGGGCGAGCTACCTGGTCAAGGCGTTCGCCTGGCGTTCGATGTTCTCCGGCGACGGCGTCCTCGACTGGGCACTGACGCCGTTCGGTCTGTCCAGCCCGGGCTTCGGGCTGCCCGCGACGGTCGTGGTGCTGTCCTACCTGTGGCTGCCGTACATGATCCTGCCGATCTACGCCGGCCTCGAGCGGTTGCCCGAGTCGATGCTCGAAGCCTCGGCGGACCTCGGCGCCAAGGCCGGCCGCACGTTCCGTTCCGTCGTGCTGCCGCTCACGATCCCGGCCGTCGTGGCAGGGTCGATCTTCACGTTCTCGCTCAGCCTCGGTGACTACATCACGGTGCAGATCGTCGGCGGCAAGACCCAGCTGATCGGCAACCTGATCCAGACCAACGTGGGTGCCGCGAACAACCTGCCGCTCGCTGCGGCACTGGCCACGCTGCCGATCGTCATCATGGTCGGTTACCTGCTCGCCGTACGCCGCACCGGCGCCCTGGACAACCTATGAGGCTCTCTCGTGGTGCGCGTGCGGCGCTCGCCGTCGCGATGACGCTGGGGCTGGCCGTCATCTATGTCCCGCTCGGCGTGGTCATCGTCTCGTCGTTCAACACCGACAAGACCTTCGGTTGGCCACCGAGCGGGTTCACCCTCGAGTGGTGGCGGCGTGCGGTCGACAACGTCGGCGCCCGGGATGCGCTCGCCACCTCGGTCAAGGCCGGCTTCGGCGCCACCGCGATCGCCCTGGTCCTCGGCACGTTGCTGTCGTTTGCAGTGGCGCGGTACCGGTTCTTCGGTCGTGACGTCGTGTCGATCCTCGTCGTGCTGCCGATCGCGCTGCCCGGCATCGTCACCGGCATCGCGCTGTCGAGCGCCATCCAGACGACGCTGCGCCCGATCGGCATCGACTTCGGCTTGTTCACGGTGATCATCGGACATGCGACGTTCTGCGTCGTCATCGTCTACAACAACGTGCTCGCGCGGCTGCGGCGAACGTCGGGCTCGCTCGAGGAGGCCTCGATGGACCTCGGCGCCGGGGTCTTCACGACGTTCCGACACGTCACATTCCCCGCTGTGCGGTCGGCGCTCTTCGCCGGTGGACTGCTCGCCTTCGCCTTGTCGTTCGACGAGGTCATCGTCACGACGTTCACGGCCGGAGCCGGGGTGCAGACCCTGCCGATCTGGATCCTGTCGAACCTCACGAGGCCCAACCAGGCTCCTATCGTCAACGTCGTGGCAGCGGTGCTCATCGTGGCGTCCGTGGTGCCGGTCTGGCTCGCGCAGCGCGTCTCCGCCGACACGGCGGGTGGACGGCTCTGAGCAGCTGCGGCCGTAGCGCGAATCGTCGGCAAGGGCGAGGATCTGCAGCGTGGAGCATCATGACGTCGTCATCGTGGGAGCCGGCAGCGCCGGGTGCGTATTAGCCGCCCGGCTGAGTGAGGATCGAGCCCGGACGGTCCTG
>JAVEDG010000033.1 GCA_030841245.1 Actinomycetota bacterium | reverse complement strand
GGATGGCTCGCTCGAGGCTCTCCAGCCCCCACGCGAGCCGGGCCGCACCGGCCGCCTTCTCGGCCAGCAGGACCTCGCGGCCCCAGAAGGCGGGCTTCTTCCAGCCGACCGCCCAACCCGAGCGGGCCTGCACAGGAGAGATGTCGAGGGAGAGGTCCTGGCCGTGCAGCGGGTAACCCATCTCGGTGCGCAGGGTGTCGCGCGCGCCGAGACCGCAGGGCCGCACGCCGTACGCCGTACCGGCGTCGAGCACCGCGTCCCACAGCGAGCCGGCGTCGTCCCATCGCGGGACGAGCTCGTACCCCCGCTCGCCGGTGTAGCCGGTGCGGCACACGACGAGCGGAGACCCGCTCCAGTCCGCCTCGACGAAGGACATGTATTCGTGGCCGACCGGCAGGTCGAGCGCGGACAGCACCTCGTCGCACCGAGGACCCTGCACCGCCAACACGCCGAACTCCTCGTGCCGGTCACGCACCTCGACACCGTCCGGCGCAGTCGCCGCGAGCCGGCCCACCACCTCCGCGGTGTTGGCCGCGTTGGGGATCAGGAAGATGTCGTCGTCCGCTCGGTAGTAGACGATCAGGTCGTCCACGACGCCACCGGAGGGGTCGTCGCAGCACAGCGTGTACTGCGCCTGCCCCACCTCGATGCGCGCGAGGTCGTTCGACAAGCAGGAGTTGACGTACGCCGCCGCTCCAGCCCCGGTGACGGTCGCCTTGCCCAGGTGGCTCACGTCGAAGACACCCACGTCCTCGCGGACCGCGCTGTGCTCGCGGACCACACCGCCGGACGGGTACTCGATCGGCATCAGCCAGCCGCCGAAGTCGGCCAGCTTGGCCCCGAGCGCGACATGACGCTCGTGCAACGGTGAGCGGCGCTGTCCACCACCGGTCTGGTCGTCCATCGGCCGGACGCTAGCATCGGCCGGTCGCCGGAATCCCACCCGGCGGAACAGTGACCACGAGTCCGACGGCACCGCGCGGCGCCGTCGATCGCGCGAGAACCGACCCACGAGAACGGGACTTACATGACCGATCTGACCCTGACCAGCACCTCGCCGGCGTCGCTGAAGGTCGACGCCCTTGTTGTGGGCGTGGCCAAGGGCGCGAACGGTGTCGTGCTCGTGCCCGGGGCGGCCGACGTCGACAAGGCGTTCAAGGGTCGACTGGCGGCAACGATCGAGTCGCTCGGCGGCACGGGGAAGTCGGGTGAGGTCACCAAGCTGCCGTCCTGGGCCGTCTCGGCGACCGTCATCGCCGCCGTCGGTGTCGGTGACGAGGCGGTGGGCGGCCGCCGTACCCCCGCGGTCTACGACCACGAGGCCCTGCGGCGGGCAGCAGGTGCGGCAGTGCGAGCGCTCGCCGGGACCCGCCGGGTCGGCATCGCGCTGCCGGCCGACGACGCGACCGCCGCCGGGGCAGTGGCGGAGGGAGCGTTGCTGGGTGCCTACGCGTTCCGCGACTACCGGGTCGCCTCGAAGGCTGACCACAAGGAGCCTGTCGGGCGCATCTCGCTGGTCAGCGGTGCCGCTCGGGACCGTGCCGTCAAGGCAGCCGTGTCTCGCGCGCAGGAGCTGATCCCCGCGGTGCTGCTCAGCCGCGACTGGGTCAACACGCCGCCTTCGGACCTTCCCCCGGCGGCCCTCGCCGATGCCGCGGTCGCCGCCGCCAAGGCGGCGGGGGTGAAGGCGGAGGTGCTCGACGAGAAGGCGCTGAAGAAGGCCGGGTACGGCGGGATCCTCGGCGTCGGGCAGGGATCGTCGCGGCCGCCGCGGCTGGTCAAGCTCACCTACTCCGGCGGTCGCGGGCGACGACACCTCGCGCTGATCGGCAAGGGCATCACGTTCGACTCGGGAGGCCTGTCGCTCAAGCCCGCGCAGGCGATGGAGTGGATGAAGTCCGACATGGGCGGGGCGGCCGCGGTGATCGCGGCGACCACCGTCATCGCCCGGCTGGGCCTGGCCGTGGACGTCACCTGCTGGGCGCCGCTGGCCGAGAACATGCCGTCGGGCAGCGCGCAGCGTCCCTCCGACGTGCTGCGGATCTACGGCGGCACGACGGTCGAGGTGCTCAACACCGATGCCGAGGGCCGGCTGGTGCTGGCCGATGCGATCGCCCGCGCGAGCGAGGACCGGCCCGACGTGATGGTCGACGTGGCCACGCTGACCGGCGCCCAGCTGGTCGCTCTCGGCAGCCGGACCGCGGCGATCATGAGCAACGACGACACACTGCGCGACGAGATCTTCGCGGCGGCCAAGCGGGCCGGCGAGGCGATGTGGCCGATGCCGCTGCCCGCGGAGCTGCGCAAGTCGATGGACTCCGAGGTCGCCGACATCGCGAACATGGGCGACCGCTACGGCGGCATGCTGGTCGCCGGCCTGTTCCTGCAGGAGTTCGTGGGCGAGGGGCTGCGCTGGGCGCACCTGGACATCGCCGGTCCGGCCTGGAACGAGGCCAAGCCGCACGGCTACACGCCCAAGGGCGGCACGGGTGCCGCGGTGCGGACCCTGGTGCAGCTCGCGGAGGACATGGCGGCCGGCTGACCGTCGAGGTCCTC
>JAVEDG010000005.1 GCA_030841245.1 Actinomycetota bacterium | reverse complement strand
CCGCCCGACTCGTCGCCGGAGCCGCTGCCCGGATCCGACGACCCGTCGCCGGGCTCGACCTGTCCGCCGTTGCCGTCGCCTCGGTGATCGCCGCCGTCACCCGAGGTGGGCAGGGCCGACGGGGCGTCCGCGGTGGCGGACGCCGGTCCACCGGTGCTGCCCGTTCCGCCGCTACCTGAGGTGGCAGCGTGGCGGTGCCCTTGGACCGCTCGCGGGGGGGAGGGACTGTCGGCTCGGGTGGAACCCCCGGAGGACCACTCGGTGGCATTGGACGAGCCGATCGTGTCGACCGACGCGCTCGTTGGACCCGCGGGGACGGTCCGGGTCTCGACCGTGGCGCCGTGGTCGGGCACGAGGCCACCGGAGGCCGCCACGACTACCGCGGCGATCGCGGCGCCCGCGCCGAGCGCCAGCTTGGCTGCCAGACCGAGCTGACCCAGCCAGGCCAACCAGGCAACCACGCGGGTCCGGCAGGCTTGGGCCCTGGCCGGCGCCAGCTGGACCACCTGAAGATCTATCGTGTCGGCGCCTGCAGGGCTCGGGCGCGCTGCGTTCGCAGTCGCTACTGCCGCTTCGGAGATGAACGCGGCGAGCCGCGCGTTCGCCCGCGGCAGCGCGGTCTGGCGGCCGTCGTCGCGCAACAGGGACAGCACGCCGGCCAGCCGATTGTCGGCCTCGGTGGGGCCGCCGCGCAGCGCCTGGGCGATCTCGTCGTCGAGGTTCATCTCAGCTGGGCAATCGCCTCGGGACCGTCATCGGATACGGGCCGGCCCAACTCCTTGCGCAGCCGGGCCAGGCCCCTGTGCTGGAGCGCCTTGACCGCGCCGACTGGTTTGCCGACCACGCGCGCCACCTCGGCAAGCTCCAGGTCGGCGACCAGCCGCAGCAGCAGCACGTCGCGTTGATCGGGGCTCAGGGTGGCAAGCATGGCGCGGACGTCCTCATCCGCCAGGTGCTCCAGGGCTCTTGACTCAGCGCTCGGCGCGCTGCGGCCGTCGTCGAGCACGTCGACTGGGAGCTCCCGCCGTCCCGGTCCGCGGCGCAACGAGTCGACCGCCTTGTGGTGGGCGATGGTGAACAACCAGGAGCGGAAGGCGCGGCCGTCTCCCTCGAATCCGGCCAGACCGGTGAAAGCCGCCAGGAAGACCTCGCTGGTCACGTCGTCGGGGTCACGAGCACCACGGTTGCGCACGTAGGCCGCGACGGCCGGGCTCAACATCTCCCACAGACGCCCGAATGCCCAACTGCCGCCCGCACGGGCCGCGAGGACGAGCCCGTCGAGGTCGCCCGCTACCTCGTCCACTCTGGTCCACTCTCCATCGCCGCCCCTGCCAGGGCCATCGGACGAAGCGGCCGCGCTCTTGAGCCTTTCCCGGCTCGCGGGCACGAATCGCAGTGGGGTGACGGCACAGCTCGAGCCGTCCTGCACAAGCTGGCCTGTCTTTGTTCGCGGCTCGGGTCGGCACGTAGCAGCGGATCTGGTTCGGGCCGGTTGCCCGAGGACATGTTCCGGGCCCAGGACGGCCGGAATCGTACGCCGCGACCCCCGACCAAACCAGCCTCGGCCGTGCACGACATCGGACGGGCGGCCTGGACGAGCGCCGCCAAGACCCGCGTCGCCCTCATTCTCGTTAGGGCGGCGCGGGCCCCTGCTGGCCGATGCGCCACGACTACTGCGCGGTCGTCGCGGTGGGGCCGACGGTCAGCCGTCGACTCCGTCCTCGACGTCACCAAGGTCGTCCCCGGCATCTGTGGTGTCGCCCTGGTCGTTGCCATCGTCGACCTGGTCGGCGCCCTCGCCGCCCTGGCAGTCGTCGGCGCCGTCGCCGCCCTCGACGGTGTCGTCACCCCAGCCGCCGGAGAGGTTGTCGTCACCTGAGCCGCCCGAGACGGCGTCGTCGCCTGTATTGCCCTGCTCGTCGTCGTCACCGGAACCGCCCAGGACGACGTCGTCGCCCTGGTCGCCCTGCTCATCGTCGTTGCCGATGCCGCCGGAGACGGTGTCGTTGCCGTCTTCGCCGCTGAGCTGGTCGTCGCCCTGGTCGCCCTGAACGTCATCGGCTCCGTCGCCACCGCTGACGGTGTCGTCGCCGTCTCCGCCCACCAGCACGTCGTTGCCGCTGCCACCGGAGACGGTGTCGCGGCCACCTGCGGCGAAGACCCGGTCGGCGCCGCCGCCGGCGCGGATCACATCGTGCCCGGCCGAACCGCACACCAGGTCGTTTCCGCCGTGGGTGCGCACGGTGTGGCCCGCGTCGAGAATGACGACCACGTTGCGGCCGTTCCCCAGGTCCACCACGTCAGCCGAGTGGCTGGTGACCAGCCGGGTGGCGGCCACGCCGCGGCAGGTTGGCGTGGCCGCGCCCGCCGGGAAGGGGCTGTAGGCGAGGAACGCCACAGGCAGCGCGACCAGGGAGGCAGCCACACGAACGGTGCGGCGCGCGGATGGAGAGATCGACATTGAAAGGCTCCTCTTCGGTGGCGCCGGGAGGCGCGCGGTGGTCGCTCGGGAAAGTCGGGGGCCTCTGGCTCCCACCTGGTCATCGCCCTGTTGACGCCGGAGGTGACGCACAGTGGCGATGTTCACCCATGTGCAGCAGCCACGCGGTTCCCAACAGCACAACCGACGATGTCGGTGAACAGCACCGTTGCCAGAAATCGCCGGCTCTGGCGCCGGCCGTGTGGCATGCCGTGAGTGTGCGCCGCTACGGCGGACCGCACGAGGCGAAATCAATCCGATACGGCAGGCGACGCGGGTCACCGTGGGGTGGTGTCGACGACACAAGCGGTACTGAAATATCCCGGGCTGACCAGCACCCGGATTGAGTGGATTCGTTCCTTCGGCCAAGCACAGCGCTCCTGACCTGCATCGCAGATCAGAACATCCCAGTGGCGATCAGGCCGCGACCGGCGAGCGCAGCGCCGAGCAGCAGGACAACCGAAGCGGTCACGACGGGGGAGTACCTCAAGACCCGAATGCGGTGCGGTGTCGGATGGCTGCGCAGCCGCCGCTCGGCACGTTCGCGCAGGTGCAAGACGAAAAGCCCGACCATCGCCAGGGTCGCGGCCATGCCGAGCCCGAACGAGACCACCATCGCCACTCCGAACCACGGGTGGCCGAGCGCGATCGAACCGAGCAGCACGAGCAGCGCCGAAGGGCTGGGCAACAGCCCGCCCGCCAAGCCGATCGCGACGAGGCCGCGTCGCGAGGGAGCGGCAGGGTCATCGGTCGTGTCCGGGGAGTGTGAGGTGGCGCCTGCCGGGGCGGTGATCGGCTCCCGAAGCGCAACGGTCGCACGGGGGGCCCCGACCGAGATCGGTTGACGCTGGACCGCGATCGATGTGCCGTGCACTAGGAGCGACTCCGGCTGCATGACGTGAGCCGCGACAGAGCCGTGCGGATGCGGATGCGGATGCGGGTGTCGGTGGACGGGCATGAGGGAACGGGCCGAGTTGCGGAGCAACGACAGCCCGACCCCGGCGACGAGCAGGCCACTGACGACGCCGAGCCACGGGTACAGCCGGGCCGACACGAAGGTCGTCCCGGCACTGATCAGCAACCCAAGGGCGAGAACCCCAGCTGTGTGCGTCGCCGTCACAGTCGCGCCCACGGTCGCTGCGGACCGCAGCGCGCCCTCCCGCCGTCCGGACAGGTAGAACGCCATGATCGTCTTGCCGTGACCCGGTGCGACGGCGTGAGCGGCTCCCAGCGCGAGTGCAGCGAGCAGAGCGGCGATCTCGAGCAAAGGGTGTCCCTGGCTGCTGGCCAACAGGCCCTCGAACGCCAGGGTGAGACGGTCGGCGCCCCGTGCAAGCGTCGATGCGGGTACGTCGGGGCGAGCGACGGTCCGGTCGAGGCGGGGGCCTCCCGGCTTGACTGTCACCGCGACCGACCTGATGTCGAGAGGACTGGTCAGCAGGTCCTTTGGATAGGCCGTGAGCCGGGCGCTGCGACTTGTCGTCGGGGCGTCCGAACGGGTCAGCGTGGTCCCGTCTCCCCGCGCTGTCATCTCGCGCCAGCCGACCTCGTCGTTCGCCGTGGTGTCGGCCAACATGATCGAGGTGGGTCGGTCCAGGTGGATCGCAGCGTGCATCGCGCACTCCAGGCGCAGGATCGGCAGGCCGGCCTGTCCAGGAAGGGTGCGTGCCGTGGACGACGTCACGGTCAGCCGAAGTCGTTGGTCCGCGACGGTCAGGCGGAGCGAGTGCGCAGCCTGGGCACAGGCGCTCGTCGCCCACGTGGTGAGCTCGCTCGAGGACAACGTGCCGTCGCCCGAGGTGTCGATGGCCGGGGAGCGCTGGGCCGTGGGGATCTCGGCGAGGTCGAGGACGTGGTCGACCGTGACGGCGTGTGCGGAGATGACGAGGCCGCTGTAGCGGTTGACCGT
>JAVEDG010000425.1 GCA_030841245.1 Actinomycetota bacterium | reverse complement strand
CGGACGCGCAAGCTCGTCGGCGCCGGGGTCTTCGGGGTCGTCGTCCTCGACCAGGTCGAGACCGAGGCGGTCGAACCCGTCGTCGTAGCGGGCGTCGGCGGCTGCGTCGTCGTCCTCGAGAGGCGGTGCGTCCGGCCAGCTGTCGGTCTCGGCGTCGAACTCGGGGATGCCTGGGGCGTCGCCCCCCGCGGGTGCACGGCGGTGCGCAGCGCCGTCGTGACGTGCCATCAGGTCGATCCTCCAGGTTCGCTGATCGCGGTCAGGCCGTCCGCCGGTCGCGCCCCGAACCGTCGATCGCCAGCGCCCAGGATAGCGAGTGGCGGCCCAGACGCGGACAACCCGTCACAATGTGGCGGTGAACGATGTCACGGTCCCCACCGGCGGCGCAGCCGGCTCCCGGCTCGACCCCGCCCTCGCCGGACGGCTCAGGCGTGACGCCGAGGGCCTCGTCGCCGCGGTCGTCCAGCAGCACGACTCGCACGAGGTGCTGATGGTGGGGTGGATGGACGACGAGGCGCTGCACCGGACTCTCACGACACGACGGACGACGTTCTGGAGCCGCAGCCGGGGCGAGTACTGGCGCAAGGGCGACACGAGCGGGCACACGCAGGTGGTGCGTTCGGTCCGGCTGGACTGCGACGGTGACGCCGTGCTGGTGCTCGTGGACCAGACAGGTCCGGCCTGCCACACCGGCACCCGGTCGTGCTTCGACGCCGACGTGCTCCTCAGCTGAGCTCGAGCGGGTCCGCCGCGACTGCCGCCGGAGCACCGCCGACACAATGGGCCGCGTGACCATGCGCGAGGAGCCCGATCTGGAGACGTTCCGCGGGCTGGCCGGAGACCGCCGGGTGATCCCGGTGACCCGTCGGCTGCTCGCCGACGGGGAGACGCCCGTGGGGGTGTACCGCAAGCTGGCGGCAGACCGGGCCGGCACGTTCCTGCTCGAGTCGGCCGAGCACGGCGGCGCCTGGTCGCGCTACTCGTTCATCGGTGCCCGCTCGCACGCCACGCTCACCGAACGCGACGGGGCGGTCCACTGGGTCGGCGAGCCTCCCGTCGGCGTACCGACCAGTGGTGACCCGCTCTCGGCGCTGCGACGCACCGTCGAAGCCCTGCACTCGCCACGGCTGCCGGGGCTGCCGCCGTTGACCGGGGGGCTCGTCGGGTTCATCGGCTACGACGCCGTACGACGGCTGGAGCGCCTGCCCACCATCGCGGACCCCGACCTCGACATCCCGGAGCTGGCCATGATGCTGGCCACCGACCTCGCGGTGATGGACCACGCCGACGGGTCGATCCTGTTGATCGCCAACGCGGTCAACTACGACGACACCGACGAGCGGGTCGACTGGGCTCACGCCGACGCTGTGCAACGACTGGACCGGATGACAGCCGAGCTCGCGGCACCCGCGCCGGCCACGGCAGCGGCCTACGACAGCGACGTCGAGCCGGAGTTCGAGCGCCGCACGACGGCCGCGGACTACGAGTCGGGAGTGCGGCGGATCAAGGAGGAGATCGCCTCAGGTGAGGCGTTCCAGGTGGTGCTCAGCCAGCGCTTCGAGATGACCACGACCGCCGGTGCGCTCGACATCTACCGGATGCTGCGGGTCACGAACCCCAGTCCCTACATGTACCTGCTGCGCTACGACGGCTTCGACATCGTGGGCTCGAGTCCCGAGGCGTTGGTCAAGGTGACCAACGGGCAGGCGATGCTGCACCCGATCGCAGGCACCCGTCCGAGGGGTGCGACCCCCGAGGAGGACGCGACGCTGGCCGCCGACCTGCTGGCCGACCCGAAGGAACGGGCGGAGCACTTGATGCTCGTCGACCTCGGCCGCAACGACCTCGGCCGGGTGTGCTCACCCGGCAGCGTCGAGGTGGTCGACTTCATGTCGGTCGAGCGATACAGCCACGTCATGCACATTGTGTCCAGCGTCCTCGGTGCCGTGGCTCCCGGCTGCACGGCGTACGACGTGCTCGCCGCCTGCTTTCCTGCGGGCACCCTGTCGGGGGCGCCGAAGCCGCGAGCCATGGAGATCGTCGAGTCGCTCGAGCCGACCCGGCGTGGCGTCTACGGCGGGGCGGTCGGGTACCTCGACTTCGCCGGTGACGCCGACACCGCGATCGCGATCCGGACCGCGGTCGTGCTGGGCTCGCGCGTCCTCGTGCAGGCCGGCGCCGGCATCGTCGCCGACTCGGACCCGGCGACCGAGGACCAGGAGACTTTGGACAAGGCGATGGCGGTGCTCCGCTCGGTCGCCACCGCTGCGACCTTGCGCAGCCCCGGATGAGACCGGCGTCCGAGCGGACCATCGCCGTCGGCACGGTCGTGCTCGGCTCGGCGGTCGCCTTCACGGCGGCCGGTCAGGTCCGGGTCAGCGGCGGGGGAGTCACGCCGGACGTGACGACCCCGGCCGCGACCGCGTTGGCCGTCGTGGGCCTTGCGGGAGCGGGGGCGGTCCTGCTCGTCGGGCCTCTGGCCCGCCGGCTCGTGGCCGTGCTCGTGCTCGCGGCCGGCGTGGGCATCGTGCTGTCGGCGCTGAGCGTCCCGCAAACCGGCGCGAGCACGGTCGGCTTCGGCGCCCACGCCGCACCGCAGCGCACCGGATGGGCGTGGCTGCTGGTCGCCGCCGGTGCCCTGATCGCTCTCGGTGCTGTGGCGGTGCTCGCCCGGCGGTGGCCCGCGCCGGCCCGTTCCTACGCGCGGTCGCCGGCCCGCCGCGCCACCCGAGAGTTGCCCGGCGGAGCGGATCTCTCGGCCCAGGAGGCCGCGGACGCCCGACGTGCCTGGGAGGCGCTCGACCGTGGTGAGGACCCGACGGCCTGACCCCTGGCACAATGACGTCGAGCCCAGTGACGGCGACCCGATCGAGGAGGACCGAGCATGGCGGAGAGCCACGGCCACACCGTCGCGGCATGGACTGCCGTGGCCGTCATGTTCGTGGGCTTCCTGGTCGCCGGGCTGGCAGTCGTGCTCGCCATGCCGTGGTTGTTCTGGGTCGGGATCGTGGTCGTCGCCGCGGGAGCCGTCGTCGGCAAGGTGCTGCAGATGATGGGGATGGGACAGACCGTCGCCTACCAGGACCACCACGACCCGGCGTACTCCGGGTCGGACGCGCCGACGGAGCGACCGCTGCAGCCGCCGACCAGCCACGAGTCGGGGTCGGCAACCTCCTGAGCGCCGGCCGCCGCGCGCACGTGCGCACGGCTGGGTGTCCGGTCGCGGAGTCGCGCGTGGTTTCTCACGACCACCCGCGGCGCAGGCCGGCTGCCTGCCGACGGTTACCATCGGTAGGTCGGTCGCGGGGGCCGGCCTTCACGGGGACGAACAGGAGACCCATCGCGTGAGTGCGCTCGACGACATCCTGGGCGGTGTCCGTTCCGACCTCGACGCGCGCATGCAGCAGGTGAGTCTCGACGAGCTCAAGGTGCGGGCACAGCGACTGCCTGCCTGCAGGAACCCGGTGCCCGTCCTGCGCAAGGACGGCGTCGCCGTCATCGCTGAGGTGAAGCGGTCCAGCCCGTCCAAGGGCGCGCTGGCCGCGATCGCCGACCCGGCGGCGCTCGCCCTGGACTACGAGCTCGGGGGAGCGCGGGTCATCAGTGTGCTCACCGAGCAGCGGCGCTTCGGCGGGACACTCGACGACCTCGTCGCCGTTCGCCGGGCGGTCGACGTCCCGGTGCTGTGCAAGGACTTCATCATCTCCAGCTACCAGCTCTGGGAGGCCCGCGTCTTCGGTGCGGACCTGGTGCTGCTGATCGTCGCCGTGCTCGAGCAGAACGCCCTCGTCTCGCTCATCGAGCGCGCCGAGACCCTCGGCCTGACGGCGTTCGTCGAGTGCCACACCATCGAGGAGGCGGTGCGCGCGGTCGATGCCGGCGCCCGGATCGTCGGGGTCAACGCCCGCGACCTGAACACCCTCGAGGTCGACCGCAGCGTGTTCGCCAAGGTGGCGCCCCACATCCCCGACAGCGTCCTGCGGGTAGCCGAGTCGGGCGTGCGCGGTCCGCACGACGTCATCGAGTACGCGCGAGCGGGTGCCGACGCCGTGCTCGTCGGCGAGTCGCTCGTCACGGGCCGCGACCCCCGTTCCGCGGTCGCCGACCTGGTCGCCGCCGGTGCGCATCCGGCCGTCAAGCACGATAGATGACCGCTGCGGATCCCCACCCCGACGGGCACTTCGGCCGCTACGGCGGACGCTTCGTCCCGGAGGCCCTGGTCGCCGCCCTCGACGAGCTGGCGCTAGCGCACGAGAAGGCAGCCGCCGACCCGCAGTTCCAGCGCGAGCTGGCCGGCCTGCTCTCGTCGTACGCCGGCCGCCCCAGCCCGCTGACCGAGGCGCGTCGCTTCTCCGCGCACGCCGGCGGTGCCCGGGTGCTGCTCAAGCGGGAGGACCTCAACCACACCGGCTCGCACAAGATCAACAACGTGCTCGGTCAGGCGCTGCTCACCAAGGTCATGGGCAAATCGCGGGTCATCGCCGAGACCGGGGCCGGACAGCACGGCGTCGCCACCGCGACCGCCGCTGCGTTGCTCGATCTCGAGTGCGTCGTCTACATGGGCGAGACCGACACCGTGCGCCAGGCCCTCAACGTGGCCCGGATGCGGCTGCTGGGCGCGACGGTCGTCCCCGTCACCGCGGGCAGCCGCACCCTCAAGGACGCCATCAACGAGGCGATGCGCGACTGGGTCACGAACGTCGGGACGACTCACTACCTGTTGGGCACGGTTGCCGGTCCCCACCCGTTCCCGACGATGGTGCGCGACTTCCAGCGGGTGATCGGAGACGAGGCGCGGGGGCAGGTCCTGGACCTGACCGGGCGGTTGCCCGACGCGGTAGCCGCCTGCGTCGGCGGTGGGTCCAACGCGATCGGCATCTTCACGGCGTTCCTCGAGGACCCCGAGGTGCGGCTGTACGGCTTCGAGGCTGGGGGCGACGGCGTCGAGACCGGGCGCCACGCCGCCACGATCACCGGGGGTTCTCCCGGGGTGCTGCACGGTGCCCGCTCCTACCTGCTGCAGGACGAGATGGGGCAGACCATCGAGTCGCACAGCATCTCCGCCGGCCTCGACTACCCGGGCGTGGGCCCGGAGCACGCGTGGCTGCACGACACCGGCCGGGCCGAGTACCGCGCCGTCACCGACGCCGAGGCGATGGACGCGTTCGCCCTGCTCTGCCGCACCGAGGGGATCATCCCGGCCATCGAGAGCGCCCATGCCCTGGCGGGGGCGCTGCGGGTCGGTCAACAGCTCGGGTCGCAGGGCGTCGTGCTGGTCAACCTCTCCGGGCGGGGCGACAAGGACGT
>JAVEDG010000423.1 GCA_030841245.1 Actinomycetota bacterium | reverse complement strand
CTTGGCCCGGTACATCGCCAGGTCGGCGTTGCGCAACAGCTGGTCGGCGGTCTGGTCGTCGTCGTCGACGACCGCGATGCCCGTCGAGGCGCCGAGGGTCATCTCGCGACCGTCGAGCAGGAACGGCGCTGCCAGCGCGCGGCGGACCCGCTCGGCCACCCACACGGCGCCCTCCTCCGCACCGGCGCCGGAGACGAGGATGCCGAACTCGTCGCCGCCGAGGCGGGCCACCAGGTCGCCGGGTCGCACCGAGTGGGCCAGCCGCTTGGACACCAGCCCGAGCAGCTCGTCTCCGACGTGGTGGCCCTGCGCGTCGTTGACGGCCTTGAAACCGTTCAGGTCGAGGAAGAGCACGGCCACCTCGCCCGGTGCGAACGCGTCGGCGAGCGCAGACTCGACCTCCTGGCGGAAGAGGGCGCGGTTGGCCAGGCCGGTCAACGGGTCGGAGAACGCCTGGTGGGTCAAGGCCTCCTCCAGCTGGCGCCGCTCGCTGACGTCACGGCTGTTGAGGACCAGGCCGCGGATGTCCGGGTCGTGCACGAGGGAGGTGATGGTGGTCTCGGTGTCGCACCAGTGACCGGACTTGTGCCAGATCGGGAACTCGAGCGTCACCGTCCGTCCCGGCTTGCGCGAGGCCGCGGACAGCGCCGCCTCGAGCTTGCGCCCGTCGATCGGCCTCAGCAGCCCGGAGAAGCGCGTGCCGACCAGGAGGTGCGGGTCGTGGCCGAGGATGCGGGTCACCGACGGCGTCTGGTAGCGCACCACCCCGCGGACGTCGACGACGGTGATCACGTCGGAGGAGTTCTGCACCAGCGAGCGGAACCACTTCTCCCGGGTGCCGAGGGTGATCGTCCGCTTGAGGACCAGGTCGTCGAGCGACCGCTCCACGGCGATGCCGTCCAGGCGGGCGACGACCCCGCCGGCCACGAGGGTGAGCAGCAGCAGCACGGCGAACACCAGAGTGATGTTGGACAGCCGCGCACCCGAGATCGCCGCGCTGAGCATCAGGGCACCGGCTCCGGACAGCGGCGCCAGGGGGACGAGGACCGCGAACCGCTCGCGCCAGCGGGCGATCACCTCGCTCTCGCCCATGTCGGAGCACATGCCTCCGGCGGCGAACGAGACGAGGGCGAGGCCGACCATCGCCGGCACGAGCAGGCCGTGGTAGGCGCCGTGCTCGACCATGTCCGCCACCGCGAGCAGGCCCGCGCCCAGTGTCATGGCAAGCAGCGGCGGGAAGGTCAGACCACCGACCCGCCGGGCCCGGGCGAGCACCGCGACGGCAGCGCTTGCGAGCATCACGTTGACCGTGGGGTGGCCGACCGTGGACAGCTGGGCGAGCAGCGACCCGCCGCCCCAGTCGCGGTCCAGCAGCTCCCAGCTCGGCACCGCGAAGGCGAAGCCGGCGGCAGCGGCGTCCATGGCGGTCCGCACCAGGCCGTGGCGGTCCTCGACCGGAGCGGGCAACAGCCACAGCGCGACGGTCAGCACCAGTGCCGCGACCAGGTGCTGGACGTCACCGAGCCCGTCCAGCGGGGACTGCGGGAAGCTCTCACCCACCTGCCAGAGCCCCTCGAGCGCGGCCACGCCGGCGATCAGCAGCCACGGCCGCGCCGACCGCCCCGGCGTGCGCCGGCCACGCCGGACGAGTGCCGTCGCCGCCAGGGCCACCGCCACCAGCCCACCTGCGCGCGACGCCGCGAGGGCCGGACCGGACAGCCCCACCCAGTGCAGGAACGGTCCGGCGCAGACCGCCAGGCTGCCGGCGAGGAGGACCATGGCGCGGCGCGCCTGACCCCCACCCCATGTCATGCCTTTGCGTTCGTCAGGAAACGGCGACAGGTGAAGCGCCCGAGGGTGTGATTGTCCGTCTTCCGGTCACCCGTTCGGCGCAACCGGGCCGCCCGACGCCCTAGCCGGCCCCGACCACGTCGTACGCCGCGAGCTCGGCCGCCAGCGCGGCCCGCACCCGGGCCCTGACCCGGGTGCCCTCGGCCACGTGCTCGGTCTCGAGCAGCTCACCGTCGTCGTGGATTCGCGACACCAGGTCCCCGCGCTCGTAGGGCAGCAGCACGTGAACGTCGATGGAGGGCCGAGGCAGCTCGCGGGCGACCAACGTGCGCAGCTCGTCCAGTCCCTGTCCGGTCCGCGCGGACACGACCACGGAGTGCCGCTCGTGCAGCCGCAGCCGGTCCAGCACCAGCGGGTCCGCCGCGTCGGACTTGTTGATGACCACGAGCTCGGTCACGTCGCCCGCGCCCAGCTCGCGGAGCACGCCGCGCACGGCAGCGAGCTGTGACTCCGGGTCCGCGTCCGAGCCGTCGACCACGTGCAGGATCAGGTCGGCGCCTGCAACCTCCTCGAGGGTCGACCGGAAGGCCTCGACGAGCTGGTGGGGCAGATGGCGCACGAAGCCGACCGTGTCGGTCAGCGTGTACTCGCGACCGTCCGGCGTCCTGGCGCGGCGCACGGTCGGGTCCAGGGTCGCGAAGAGTGCGTCCTCGACCAGGACGCCGGCGCCGGTCAACCGGTTGAGCAACGAGGACTTTCCGGCGTTGGTGTAGCCCGCGATCGCCACCGACGGCAGGGCGAGTCCGGACGCCGCGCTGCGCCGCTGCTTGCTCTTGGTGTCGCGGGAGGTGCGAAGGGCGCCGATCTCGCGCCGCAGCCGCGCCATCCTGGTGCGGATCCGGCGGCGGTCCGTCTCGATCTTGGTCTCGCCGGGCCCGCGCGTCCCGATGCCCCCGCCTCCGGCCACCCGGCCACCTGCCTGGCGGGACATCGACTCACCCCAGCCGCGCAGCCGGGGCAGCATGTACTCCATCTGGGCGAGGGCCACCTGGGCCTTGCCCTCACGGCTGCTGGCGTGCTGGGCGAAGATGTCGAGGATCAGCGCCGTGCGGTCGATCACCTTGACCTTGACGACCGACTCGAGCTGGCTGAGCTGGCTCGGCGTGAGCTCACCGTCGCAGATGACGGTGTCGGCACCGGTCGCGACGACGATGTCGCGCAGCTCGCGCGCCTTGCCGGACCCGATGTAGGTCGCCTGGTCGGGCCGGTGGCGACGCTGCATCAGGGCCTCGAGGACCAGGGAGCCAGCGGTCTCGGCGAGCGCGGCGAGCTCCGCCAGCGAGTGCTCCGCGTCGACCACGGTGCCCTCGGTCCAGACCCCGATCAGCACGACCCGCTCCAGGCGGAGCTGGCGGTACTCGACCTCGGAGACGTCCTGCAGCTCGGTGGAGAGCCCGGCCACCCGCCGCAGCGCCTGGCGGTCGGCCAGGTCGCGCTGCTCGCCGTCGTGGTCGTCCGGTCGGTCGTCGGGGTGGTTGCCGAGGTCGGGGGCTGCGGTCCCGTCACGGGTCGGTTCCGGTGCTGATGTCATGTCTGTCTGGTCAACGCCCTTCCGCGCCGCGCTCTTCCGAATCTGCCGTTCGCTGCATTGCCGTGCCGGACTTCGTCAGGGTGGCACGTCGCCCGGCCCTCGGCATCAGGCTTTCCGGTCCGGGCGCAGTTTCTGTCACATCGACGCGGGGCGCCCGCACCTCCCGGGCTCCGAGGACTGTTGACCGAATTGTGGTGAAAGGTCTAGCCTTCCACTCGGCAGAAGCGGCCGTCCACCAGGTGGAAACCGCAGCGGCCGCCCGTTGCCAGGGTCCGCCCGTCGCGGGCTGGGAGGAGGGCGTGTGTCCGCCGCCGAGAACCTGACTGCCGGGGTCGAGGTCACCGGCCCTGTCCACGAGCGGTACGACGAGGTGCTGACGCCCGCAGCGCTCGAGCTGCTCGCCCTGCTGCACCGCCGTCTCGACGACCACCGCCTCGAGCTGCTCGAGGCGCGTCGCCAGCGCTACGCCGAGCTGGCCGCCGGCGGCACGCTCGACTTCCTGGCCGGGACCAAGGACGTCCGCGAGGACGAGACCTGGCGGGTGGCCGACCCCGCGCCCGGTCTCACCGACCGCCGGGTCGAGATCACCGGTCCTACGGACAGGAAGATGACGGTCAATGCGCTCAACTCCGGCGCGAAGGTCTGGCTCGCCGACCACGAGGACGCGAACACCCCGCTGTGGGAGAACATGGTCTCGGGCCAGCTCAACCTGCGCGACGCGATCGAGCGGCGCATCGACTTCACGTCGCCCGAGGGCAAGTCCTACGAGCTGGCCGACGAGGTCGCCACCATCGTCGTACGTCCCCGCGGTTGGCACCTGCCGGAGAAGCACGTGCTGGTCGATGGCCGCCCGATATCCGGGTCACTGTTCGACTTCGGCCTCTACTTCTTCCACTGCGCGCAGCGGCAGATGGACAACGGCCTCGGGCCCTACTTCTACCTCCCGAAGATGGAGAGCCACCTCGAAGCGCGGCTGTGGAACGACGCGTTCGTGCTCGCGCAGGAGCACGTCGGCATCCCACGGGGCAGCATCCGCGCGACCGTGCTGATCGAGACGTACCCGGCTGCGTTCGAGATGGAGGAGATCCTCTACGAGCTGCGCGAGCACTCCGCCGGTCTCAACGCCGGGCGCTGGGACTACATGTTCAGCGTCATCAAGTCGTTCCGCACCCGCGGCCGCGACTTCCTGCTGCCGGACCGCAACTCGGTGACGATGACCGTGCCGTTCATGCGGGCCTACACCGAGCTGCTGGTGCGGACCTGCCACCGGCGCGGCGCCCACGCGATCGGCGGGATGGCGGCGTTCATCCCGAGCAAGGACGAGCAGGTCAACGAGCAGGCGTTCGCCAAGGTGCGCGACGACAAGGCCCGCGAGGCCGGCGACGGCTTCGACGGGTCCTGGGTCGCCCACCCTGGCATGGTCGAGACGTGCAAGGACGCGTTCACCGCCGTCCTCGGCGACCGGCCCGACCAGCGCGACCGGACCCGCGACGAGGTCGCTGTCACCGCAGACCAGCTGCTCGACGTCAGGTCGACCCCCGGCCGGGTCACCGAGGCGGGGCTGCGCAGCAACGTCAGCGTCGGGCTGCAGTACCTCGCCGCGTGGCTCGGCGGGTCCGGTGCCGTCGGGATCAACAACCTGATGGAGGACGCCGCGACCGCCGAGATCTCGCGCTCGCAGGTCTGGCAGTGGCTGCACAACGACGTGGAGCTCGCCGACGGCCCCGTGGTGACGCGAGAGCTGGTCGCGCGGGTGATCGACGAGGAGATGGCCGCGATCAGGGAGCGGACCGGCCCGGAGGCGATCGCGTCAGGGCGATGGGGCGACGCGCAGGCGCTGTTCACCGAGATGGCAATGTCCGACGACTTCGCCGAGTTCCTGACCCTCCCGGCGTACGAGCAGATGCCGTAGGCCGACGACATGGACCTCTCGGAGTTGGCCGCGCGGCTCCGCGCCCGGCTCGGCACGGCCGCCGTCATCACCGACCGCCAGCGGCTGCGCACCTACGAGTGCGACGGGCTGGCGCACTACAAGGTGATCCCGGGGCTGGTCGTGCTGCCGGAGGACACCGGCCAGGTCGCCGAGGTGGTACGGGCCTGCGTGGCCGCAGGTGTGCCGTTCGTCGCCCGCGGGTCCGGGACCGGGCTCTCCGGTGGCGCCCTCCCCCACGCCGAGGGCGTTCTCGTGGTCACCTCCCGGATGCGCCGGCTGGTCGAGGTCGATCCGGCGAACCAGCGCGCGGTCGCCCAGCCCGGCGTCATCAACCTGCACGTCACCAGGGCGGCGGCACCGCACGGCTACTACTACGCACCCGACCCGTCGAGCCAGCAGGTGTGCTCGATCGGCGGCAACGTGGCCGAGAACTCAGGCGGCGCCCATTGCCTGAAGTACGGCTTCACCACCAACCACGTCACAGGCATCGAGCTCGTCTCGCCGACCGGCGACATCGTCCGACTCGGCGGCAAGGCACCGGACCCTCCCGGCTACGACCTGCTCGGAGCGTTCGTCGGCTCCGAGGGAACGCTCGGCATCGCCACCGAGGTGACCGTCCGGCTGATGCGCGCACCCGAGTCGGTGCGCACGCTGCTGGCCGCCTTCCCGTCCACCGACGAGGCCGGTAGGGCGGTGTCGGCGATCATCGGGGCCGGACTCATCCCGGCGGCCATCGAGATGATGGACGCGCTCGTGATCGAGGCCGCCGAGGCCGCCGTGCACTGCGACTACCCGGCCGGTGCCGGAGCGGTGCTGATCGTCGAGCTCGACGGTCCGCACGCCGACGTCGAGGCGCAGTTCGTGGAGGTCGAGTCACACTGCCGCGACCACGCAGCGTTCGAGATCAGGATCGCCGCCGACGACGCCGAGCGCGCGCTGTTCTGGAAGGGCCGCAAGTCGGCGTTCGCGGCGGTCGGGCGGATCAGTCCCGACTACATCGTGCAGGACGGAGTGATCCCGCGGACGTCCCTGCCGGAGGTGCTGCGGCGGATCGCCGACCTGTCGTCCGACGCGGTGCGGGTGGCGAACGTGTTCCACGCCGGCGACGGCAACCTGCACCCCTTGGTCCTCTTCGACGAGGCCGTTCCTGGCGCGGCCGAACAGGCCGAGGAGGTCTCCGGCGCGATCCTCGACCTGTGCATCGAGCACGGCGGCTCGATCACCGGTGAGCACGGCGTCGGGATGGACAAGGCCAAGCACATGCCGCGGATGTTCACCGAGGCCGACCTGGACACCATGCAGATGCTGCGCTGCGCCTTCGACCCGGGACACCTGTCCAACCCGGGCAAGGTGTTCCCGACCCCCCGGCTCTGCGGTGAGGTCCCCGGCCGCCACAAGGGCGCGCACCCGTTGCAGGACGCCGGCGTCGCCGAGGTCTTCTAGTGGTACCCCGCCGGCAGGTCTTCCCATGACCGATCCCGCGACGGTCCTCAGCGAGCTGGCCGAGGCATGCGAGGGACTTGCGCGCCCGGCAGACGAGTCCGACGCGGTCGCCGGGGTAGCCCCGAGCCTGGTCGCCGCTCCTCGGTCGGCCGACCAGGTCGCTGAGGTGCTCCGGGTCGCGGCACGGCACGGGCTCACCGTCGTGGCGCGCGGCGCGGGCAGCAAGCTGGACTGGGGCGTCCCGCCCGAGCGCGTCGACTTGGTCGTCGACACGAGCGGCATGACGGGGGTCGTGGAGCACGCCAGCGGCGACCTGGTGGCGGTGGTGCGGGCGGGTACGCCGATGGCCGACGTGCAGCAGACCCTGGCCGACGCGGACCAGCAGCTCGCGTTGGACGACCCGACCGGTGCCGGCACCGTCGGAGGGACGGTCGCGACCGCAGTGAGCGGCCCCCGGCGGCTGCTCTACGGCACCGTGCGCGACCTGCTCATCGGGATCACCTTCGTCCGTGCCGATGGCGTGGTGGCCAAGGCCGGCGGCAAGGTCGTGAAGAACGTCGCCGGCTACGACTTCGCCAAGCTGCTGGCCGGCTCGTTCGGCACGCTCGGCGTGATCACGCAGGCCGCCTTCCGGCTGCACCCGCTGGCGCGGGACCGACGCACGGTGTCGGTGCGTGCCGCCGGTGCGGCCGCCGCGACCCGAATGGCACAGGACGTGCTCGGCTCCCAGGTCGTCCCCAGCGCCGTCGAGATCGACGCGCCGCCGGGAGGTGGCCGGCCGGAGGTCGCCGTCCTGCTCGAAGGTGTCGCCGAGGGCGTCCGCGCGCGCGCGGCGACCGCCGCCAGGCTGCTCGGCGACGCCGAGCAGCGCCCCGCGATGCCCGGCTGGTGGGGGCGCTACCCGTTCGCGGTGGGCGACACCGGCCTGAAGCTGACCACCGAGATCGCCGGGCTTCCGGCGCTGCTCGACGCCGTCCGCCGCGCCGGGGACCGCACCGGCCTGCCCGTCCATGTGCGCGGCAGCGCGGCCGGCGTGCTCTACGCGGGCATCCCCAGCGGCGGCGACCCGGCCGGCGTGGCGACCGCGGTGTCCGTGCTGCGGGCGAACGCAGCGACGTACGGCGGGACCGTCGTCGTGCTCACAGCGCCACCGGCCGTGCGCGCCGGTGTCGACGTGTGGGGTCCGGTGAGCGGCATCGACCTGATGCGCCGGGTCAAGCACGAGATGGACCCCCGACGCACGCTCGCTCCCGGTCGCTTCGTGGGAGGGATCTGATGACCGCGATCCCGTCGACCGGGCCTGCGTTCGACGCGCTCCGGCCGCCGTCGGCCGAGCTGCTCTCGGACTGCGTCCACTGCGGCTTCTGCCTGCCGACCTGCCCGACCTACGTGCTGTGGGGCGAGGAGATGGACTCGCCCCGCGGGCGGATCTACCTCATGCAGTCCGGGCTCGACGGCGAGCCGCTGTCGGACTCGATGGTGGGTCACTTCGACGCCTGCCTCGGTTGCATGGCGTGCGTGACGTCGTGCCCCTCCGGAGTGCAGTACGACCGTCTGATCGAGGCGACCCGGGCGCAGGTCGAGCGCCGGCACCATCGACCTGCCCGGGACCGGGCGCTGCGCAGCGCCGTCTTCGCCGTCTTCCCGCACGCGCAGCGGTTGCGGCTGCTGCTCGGCCCGCTGCGCGCCTACCAGCGCAGCGGTCTGCAGCGCATGGTGCGTCGCAGCGGCGTCCTCGGCCGGATCTCTCCCCGGCTGGCCACCATGGAGTCGCTCGCCCCGGCCGTAGGTCCGCGGCTGCGGCTGCCCGAGCGCGTCGACGCGCGCGGTCCGAAGCGCGCGGTCGTGGGACTGCTGACCGGCTGCGTCCAGTCGGCGTTCTTCCCTCAGGTCAATGCGGCCACCGCGCGGGTCCTCGCGCTCGAGGGGTGCGACGTCGTCATCCCCCGTGGCCAGGGCTGCTGCGGTGCACTCAGCGTGCACAACGGGCGGGAGGCCGAGGCGCGGCGGTTCGCCCGGCGCACGATCGAGGAGTTCGAGGCGGCCGGGGTGGACCACGTCGTGGTCAACGCCGCCGGGTGCGGGTCGTCGATGAAGGAGTACGCCCACCTACTCTCGGACGACCCGGCATACGCCGAGCGCGCTGCGAGCACGGCGTCGCGTGTGCGTGACGTGACCGAGCTGCTCGTCGAGCTCGGTCCGGCCGCGACCCGCCACCCGCTCCCTGTCTCCGTCGCTTACCACGACGCCTGTCACCTCGCGCACGCCCAGGGCGTCCGGGCGCAGCCGCGCGGCCTGCTCGGCGCGGTCCCAGGGCTCGAGCTGCGCGAGATCGCCGATCCCGAGCTCTGCTGCGGCTCGGCCGGTGTCTACAACCTGCTCAACCCGCAGCCCGGCCGGGAGCTCGGCGACCGCAAGGCCGCGGCCGTGCTGGCCACCGGTGCCGAGCTGCTCGCGACCGCCAACCCCGGCTGCCTGATGCAGGTGGCGGCATCCCTCGAGCGCATGGGCCGGACCATCGCGCTCGCCCACACGGTCGAGGTGCTCGACGCCTCGCTACGGGGGCTCCCCGTGGAGTCCCTGGTCCGCGCACCGGTTGGTGCGAAACAGCTCAAGCGGAGGTGAGCGCCCGATGTACCAGCAACAGTTCGATGCCGTCGGCGGGTCCCTCGGTCTCACGGCGGTGTTCGCCGTGCTGCCGTTGGTGACCCTGTTCGTCCTGCTCGGCGTACTCAGGATGAAGGCCTGGGTCGCCGCCCTCGTGTCCCTCGCGGTCGCCCTCGCAGTGGCGATCGTGGCGTACGGCATGCCCGTCGGCCAGGCGCTGGTCTCGACCACCGAGGGGGCGACGTTCGGCTTCTTCCCGATCCTGTGGATCGTCATCAACGCCATCTGGGTCTTCAACCTCACGGTCGCGACGGGACACTTCGACGTGCTGCGGCGCTCGTTCGAGCGGGTCAGCCCGGACCAGCGGGTCCAGGCCATCATCATCGCGTTCTGCTTCGGCGCCCTGCTCGAGGCGCTGGCCGGCTTCGGCACGCCGGTCGCGATCACCGTCGTCATGCTGATGGCGATGGGCTTCCAGCCGGTGCGCGCCGCGGCGGTCGCTCTGATCGCGAACACCGCGCCGGTGGCGTTCGGCGCGCTGGCCACGCCCGTCGTCACCCTTGCGACAGTGACCTCGGGCGTGAACGACGACCCGAGGCTGACCAGCGACACGCTGGGCTCGATGGTCGGGCGGCAGACCCCGATCCTGGCGCTGGTCGTCCCGCTCGTCCTGGTGTACGTCGTGGACGGCCGGCGAGGGCTGCGCCAGACCTGGCTCCCCGCGGTGGTCGCCGGACTCGCCTTCGGGGTTGCGCAGTTCGTCGGCTCGAACTACATCTCGGTCCAGCTCACCGACATCATCGCGTCCCTGTTCTCCGCTGCCGCGGTCGTCGTCCTCCTGCGGGTGTGGACCCCCGTCGAGTCTCCCGTGCTCAGCGACGCGCCCGAGGGCGAGAGCATCAGCGCCGGTGCCGGTTCCCGCTCCGCCACCGGAGCGGCGCTCGGTGGTGGCGGCCGATCCCGCACGAGCAGCGTTGCCGGCGGTGGGACCGGTGAGACGTCCGGCGGTCACGGCGGCACCGCGAGCACGCAGGGAGGCGGAACCGGCGGTCCCGGTGCCGTGCAAGACACTCGTGGCGACGTCGCCAAGGCCTATGCGCCGTACGCGATCATCATCGCGATCTTCGCGGTGGCGAACATCAACGGCGTCAAGACGGCGCTGGCCAAGGAGCCGTGGACCTACCTGTTCCAGTGGCCCGGCCTGGACGTGCGCACGACAGCCGGCGACCCGCAGGCGTCCATGACCTACAACTTCAACTGGCTGCCGACGCCAGGGACGTTGATGGTCCTCGCCGGCGTCATCACCGTGCTGGTGCTGCGCATCTCTCCCGCACGCGCTCTGCAGGCCTATCGCGATACATACGTCGAGCTGCGCTGGGCCATCCTCACGGTCATGGCCGTGCTCGGCCTCGCCTACGTGATGAACCAGTCCGGTCAGACCGGCACCCTGGGCAGCCTGCT
>JAVEDG010000419.1 GCA_030841245.1 Actinomycetota bacterium | reverse complement strand
CAGGTCGGCGCGCCAGTCGATCACGATCGGCTCGCCGTCGTCGTCGTGCACATGACGGCGACCCACGTAGAACCGCTCCCGCGGCGCCGCCAGGTCGAGCCGGCCGAAGAAGAGCGGCGTGTCCGGGTCGTCGACGAGAGCGAGCGCCCGGTGGTAGAGCACCCCCTTGAGGTACTCCTCTGAGACGGCGTTGCCGCCGTGGGCCTCGAGCGAGAGGGTGCGCTCTCTCATCCGGGCCAGCTCGGCTCGGGCCGTCGCGAGGTAGGCCCGCTCGGCGTCGAGTGCTGGGGATCGTTGATGGTCGGGTTCGGTCCGGTCCGGTCCTGTCTGCGCGGGCATGCGGACGAAGGCCTCCTCGGCCTCGGGCGTGCAGCGGCTGGGAGTTGTCTGGTCGACGGTGGGGGGAGTGTGAAGAATAGCCCGCCGAGGGTCATGATCGGGAGGGGTTAACGTGGCCGCCGTGACCGAGGACCTGATCGAGCTGCGTGAGCTCCTTGCGGCTGCCCCGCTGGTCGACGGTCACAACGACCTGCTCTGGGAGATGCGTGACCAGGCGGGGTACGACTTCGACCGCATCGACATCGCCGCCAGGGTCGCCACCACCCAGACCGACATCCCGCGGCTCCGGGCCGGCGGCGTCGGGGCACAGTTCTGGTCGGTCTTCGTGCCCTCCGACCTGCCGGGCGACACAGCGGTGACCGCAACCCTCGAGCAGCTCGACGCGTGGCGGGCGATGGTCGCGCGCTACCCCGACGACCTGATGCTCGCGCTGGGCGCTGACGACGTACGGCGGGCGGCCGAGACCGGGCGGATCGCCTCCCTGGCCGGGATGGAGGGCGGGCAGTCGATCGGCGCGTCGCTTGGCGCGCTACGGATGATGTACGCGCTGGGCGCCCGCTACATGACGCTGACCCACAACGACAACAACCCGTGGGCCGACTCCGCCACGGACGAACCGGCGCACGACGGCCTGACGGCCTTCGGGGAGGAGGTCGTGCGCGAGATGAACCGGCTCGGCATGCTGGTGGACCTCAGCCACGTCGCTCCGACGACGATGCACGACGCGCTGCGGGTCAGCGAGTCACCGGTCGTGTTCTCCCACTCCTCCGCGCGGGCCCTGTGCGACCACCCGCGCAACGTGCCGGACGACGTGCTGACGCAGCTGGCCGCCAACCGCGGGGTCTGCATGGTGACGTTCGTGCCGGGATTCGTGTCCGAGACGGTGTCCGGGGTGTGGCGTGACTACTACGACCAGCGGCGCCGGCTGCGCGCAGAGCACCCCGACGACGAGAAGCTCGTCGAAGCCGAGATGCACCACTGGGAGCTGGCTCACCCCGACGACCCCGTGACCGTCGAGCAGGTGGCCGACCACGTCGACCACGTCCGCGACGTCGCCGGCATCGAGCACGTGGGGGTCGGCGGCGACTACGACGGTGTGCCGAAGCTGCCGGTGGGTCTGGAGGACGTCTCCACCTATCCGGTGCTGTTCGCCGAGCTGCGCCGCCGGGGCTACTCGGACGCCGACCTGCAGGCCGTGGCCGGCCGCAACGCACTGCGCGTCCTGGGCGCGGCCGAGGCGGTCGCACGCGACCTGCAGACCGTGCGCGGCCCGTCCCTCGCGCGCATCGGCGACCTGGACGCGCCGCCGCAACCGTCAGACCAGGTCCGGCCAGCGCAGCGGTAGACCGGCTATGTCCTCGATGCAGCCCCAGGCGAGCTCGGTGTCGGCGTCGCGTTCGTGCGGGCCGCGCAGCACCCGGGTGACCGACGCAATGTCGGCCAGCTCCCATCGCAGCCGGTAGAGCTCGAGGTCGGTCTCCCGCACCCGCCGGCCGGTCTGCTCCACGTATCCCGCGAGCACCTCCCCCGACCCGGCGTCGGCCATCCAGAGGTCGCGGGCCGCCGGTGCGACGAGCGCGGTGTCCCAGTCGATCAGGCGGTGCCCCGCGGCGGTGACCATCACGTTGTTCAGCTTCGGCTCTCCGTGGGTGAGCACCCACGGCGCCTCGCCGTCCCGGGCGGTGGTGACCCATGCGTCGTGGACGTCCAGCAAGCTGCGCAGCACCGGCAGATGATCGGCGAGCACGCCGCGCGTCCGCTCGGCGAACGGGCCGCCGGTCCACGGCCGCTCCAGCTCCTGCAGCGCCCGTTCGAGGTCGGCGCGGTCGGGTTCGGCGAAGTCCTCGACGCCCGCGACACCGCGGACCAGCTCGGTCGACCCGTGCAGGTCGACCAGCATCTCGACCAGCCACGACCGGTCGGACCCGTCGGGGTGCACCGCGTCGTCGAGGTGCGGGTAGACAGCGACCGCGTATCGCTCGTCGACCCGGCGTACGACGCTGCCGTCGACGGCGGCGACCGGTGCGACGACGAAGTCCAGCCGCCCGTCGTGTTTCACGGCGTACGCCGTGGTCAGTGCTCGCTGCAGCCGCTCGAAGGTCTCGGCAGCCCGGTCGGGACCACGCGCGGCCAGGTCGTCGGCGGTGACGAACCAGCGTGTGCCGCCCTCGTCGGTGACGACCCAGTGGTAGCTGCCGTACCCGACCGGCGCGTAGTCCAGGCGGGTCGCACCCCACGACCAGCCGTGTGAGAGCGCCACCGCGAGCTGGTCGTCGGTCAGGGCCGCCGGTCGGGTGCGCACCGGCGCAGGGTAGCCACGGCCAGGGCTCCTCCAGCCACCGGTTTTCGCGACTTCGGGGTGTCAGGCCGGCGGGTCGACCTCCGGAGCGTCGACGGCAACCGTGTCGGGGTAGACCAGCCCGTTACCGGTGTTGAGCAGGACCACGTCGTCCTGCTCGCCGAGCCAGCCGGTCTCGCGCAGCTGTCTCGCGGCGGAGACGGTCGCGGCTCCTTCGGGGCTGAGGAACAAACCCTCGAGCCGGCCGGCCACCGATAGATCCTCGAGGATCTGCTGGTCGGTCACCGCGACCGCCGTCCCCCTCGTTGCGTAGAGCGCGTCGAGCACCAGGAAGTCGCCGAGCGCCTTCGGCACGGTGAGCCCGAACGCAACCGTGCGCGGGTCCGGCCACGGTTGCGACTCCCGCTCGCCGGCGTCGAACGCCGCCACGATCGGGGCGCACCCGGTGGACTGGACCGAGACGAGTCGCGGCAGCTCGCCGGAGACCCAGCCGAGCTCGCGCAGCTCGAGCAGCGCCTTGTGGATGCCGATCAGCCCGACACCCCCGCCGGTGGGGTAGACGATCACGTCGGGCATCCGCCAGCCGAGCTGCTCGGCGATCTCCAGGCCCATCGTCTTCTTGCCCTCGATGCGATAGGGCTCCTTCAGCGTCGAGACGTCGAAGACCTCCGGGATGCGGTCGGCCACCGCCTCGCGCACCCAGGCACCGGCCTGCCCGATGTGGCCGCGCACCAGCACCAGCTCGGCGCCCGCGACTGCGACCTCGGTACGGTTGATGCTCGGCGCGGCGACGGGCATCGCCACCGTGATCGGCAGTCCGGCACGCGCGGCGTACGCCGCCCAGGCCGCGCCCGCATTGCCGTTCGTCGGCATCGACAGCGCGCGGGCGCCCAGCTCGCTCGCCCGCGAGACCCCCACTGCTGCACCGCGCGCCTTGAACGAGCCCGTCGGCAGCAGTCCCTCGTCCTTCATCTTCAGCCGCGGGAGGCCGAGTAGGTCGCCGAGCCGTGCCAGGTCGAGCAGCGGGGTCATCCCCTCGCCGAGAGTGACGACCGACGACGCCGACTGCACGGGCAGCAGCTCGTGGTAGCGCCACAGGTCCGGCGTCCGTGTCGCCACGTCGGACGGTGTGGTCGAGACGGCCGACAGGTCGTAACGGGCGAGCAAGGGTGAGCCGCAGGCACAGAGGTTGGTCAGCGACTGCGCGTCATGCGTCCGGCCGCACCGGGGGCACTCGAGATGGCTGAGGGCGGAGAACGTCACGAGTCACGATCCTGCCTCACGTCTTCGTCAGCCCGAGCCACCCGGCTCCCGCCACATGGTGGTGGCCACGGGCCCGCCGGCGACGATCTCGAACGAGTCCCGTGGGCGGTAGCCGAGCCGTGCGTACCGGCCGTCGTTCGCCGGGTTCGTCGACTCGAGGTACGACGGGGTGCCGGCCGTGTCGAACCTGGCCAGCACGGACGCGAGCAGGCTCATCCCGAGCCCGCGACCTGCGTGGTCGGGGTGGGTGCCCAAGAAGTCGAGGTACCAGTGGTCGGTGGTCGGGCGGTGCGCGTCGAACCGGTCCCACGCATTGAGCACGAGCAGGGTGTGGTCGGGGCCGATCAGCTCTTCCAACAGGCCGGGGAGCGCGGCCACGTCGGCGTCCGTGAGCTCGGCGGACCCGGGAGGGAACCAGAGGGCGGCGACCTCGACGCCCCGTGTCACCCAGACCTGGCCGAGCTCGAACGCGCTGTGTAGGACGACGCCGAACAGCCTGGTGAAGTGCTCGTGACGCAAGTCGTCGTCGGGGAACGCCCAGCTCCACACCGGGTCCCGGTCGAAGGCAGCGGACAGCACCGCCACGACGGCTTCGGCGTCGGCTCCCGTCGCCCGACGGATCGCGGGCTCGTGCGAGGGGGTCACGGGCCGTAACGGTAGTCGCCGGGCAAGGCATCAGGTGTCCCTTGGACGACGGGCGGCTCGCTGCCCTTCACGCGCCGGCCGCAGTGAGCAGGGCGACGGCTCGCCCGGCCGCAGCACGCACCCTGGGCACCGCGTCGTCGCGCAACCCGGCGGCGTCGTCCATCAGGTCGCCGAGCTGATGCCTGGCGACGACCTTGAGAGCCATCTCGCGCACCCGCCAGTGTTCGTCCCGCACCGCCAGGCGGATCGCGTCGAGCGCCTTGTCGTCCCACGCCCAGAGCAGTCCCCGTGCACCCCAGACGCGGAACCAGTAGGTGTCGTCGTGCTGTTCACCGTCGAAGAACTTGCGGGCACCGGGTCCCGCGATGGCGATGAGCAGCTCCGGGTCGAAGGGCTCCTCCCTGATCAGCCGGATGCAGGTCGCCACCACCTGGACCCGCCCGCGCCTGGCGCACTCCCGCTCGATCGCTTGTCGCGGGGTGATGCCCCACTCGGTCTTCATCCCCGCAGTATCGGCCCACCCGCCGACAGCTCCGTGATCGTGAAGGATTCCTCGACTAGAGCGACTCTTTTCTTTCACGATCACCGAGAAGACGGTCGGGTGGCCACTTGGGTGTGCAGGCAGCGGCGCAGCCGGGCGAGCCTGGCCTGCAACAACGCAGGGGACGTCGGCGCCGAGCTGAACAGCAGCCGCGCCACGAGGACGGTCGCCCGGTAGACCTCGCGCTCGGTGGGCGTCCGAGCGCCGTTGACCGCGGCATCCGCAGGAGTGGCCATGCCGTCGACCGCGGCAGACAGCGACTCGAGGGCGTGCTCGATAGCTGCGACCGCCGTCCCCGGCGGTTCCTGCACGGCGCCGCGAAGCGCATCGGCGACGTCCCACCAGACCGAGAACGGCACCGGGTCGTCGACGCTCTTGCGCACCAGGACGCCGGCGAGCAGGTGGTCGGCCATTCGGCCGGCCAGCTCGCCGATCATGTCGTTCATGGGCACCGTGACGACCCGGCCCGACACGATCCGCTCCGGCATGTGTGTGGTCATGGCTGCTCCTCGGCTCGGACAGGTCCACAACGTCGCGAGCGCGGCTGGCGGCTCGATGAGCCGAACCTGCCAACTGCCTGGGGAACAGCCCCGTGATCGTGAAGGATCCGTGCAACAGGGCCGGTCGAAGCCGTCACGATCACGATTTCTGGCGCTTTGGCGGGCCTTGGTGCGCTGACCCTCGCGGGTGGCACTTCGTCCATTTCTTGCCCACTGCTCCGCCACCTGCGCTCAAATATGTGCAAGGCGCGGGTTCCCCGCCGTTCGGCCGTCGGTGAAGGGGACGAAATGTCGCGCAAGCTCATGGCGCTGCTGCTTACGCTTGCTGTGTCGCTGCCGCTCGCCGTCGTGACCTTGCTCGGAGCCGCTCCCGCGAGTGCAGCAGTCGGGCCGGCCGACGACCGGCAGAAGGCGACGCCTGCCGACTGGTGGACGTACACCGGTGTCACCGCCTCGCAGGTGAACAGCCTCCTGTCGGCCAACCAGGCGAGGCTCACCGACATCCAGGTCGACTCCGCCACCGGACCGACGTTCACCGTGGTGATGGTGCGCAACTCGGGTTCGTACGCGAGCGGATCGTGGTGGTACTACGGCAAGACACAGGCGGACGTCAGCTCCTTGCTGTCGACCAAACAAGCCCGGCTGATCAGCGCCCGGGCCTACTCGACCTCTTCCGGCGTCCGCTACGCCGTCGTGATGGTGAGCAACACCGGAACCGCGGCGAAGGCATGGTGGTGGTACCACGGCACGAGCACCTACTTGGCGGGCAAGCTCTCGACGAACCACGCTCGGGTGATCAACGTCACGCCGTACCCGGGTGGCGGATATCTGGGGATCATGGTCGACAACACGGGCACGAACGCGGTCAGCGGCGGTTGGTGGTGGTACGCCGGCGCTACCGCGGGCAGCATCAGCACCCATCTGAGCACCAATCACGCGCGCCTGGTCGACCTGAGCCGCAACGGTGACGGCACGTGGAACGCGGTCATGTACTACAACT